>CAXBNB010000035.1:0-13499 GCA_963976505.1 uncultured Reichenbachiellaceae bacterium | reverse complement strand
TCCTTTGCTAAATTCAATTTTAAATTCGTGCAGTTTATTTTCGTCAATATAATTATCGCTCACTGATAACGGATTGGATACAACAAATTGTCCCATCATTCCTCCATCCTCATGGGTTAATAGATGACAATGATACATATAGGGTACAGTAATATTTGAGAAATCCTCAAATTTGGTTATGAATCGAACTGTTTCTTGCGGTTTTACCAAGACTACGTCTTTCCTGCCCTGCTCATTAACAGGAGGAGAAACACCATTTCTTGTTAATATATAAAACTGAACATCGTGAATATGGAATGGATGCGAAATAGCTGATTGATTAGTTAATTGCCAAATTTCTGTATTATTCAAAGGTATTGTGTAATTAATAACATTCAAATCCATGGATACTCCATTGATTAAAAAATTACCATTCAGTTGATTAGGTCCCGTAGTAACTGGAGAGAATGTAAGAGTTCTTGTGGTATTAGCACTACTCTGAGATAAGGGCGATACAGTTGTTAGGGTTGATGGTATACCGATGACTGGAGTGGCAGTTTGTACACCTACATTAAATCGGATAATATTAAAATCTGCTCCATTCAACGGATTTGGGTTGTAACCATTTAATGTCATACCTGCGCCCATTCCTGGATTTGTTGCACCATAAATCCCATTTGGTAGTTGAGAAGCATAGCTCTTAAGATATGCTGCCTGCCCATTCATATTTGAATAATCAATTAAAATCTCGGCCCTTTCTCCCGGAGATATTAAAAGGCGAGTCAATTGTACAGGCGTTGATAATAGCCCACCATCTGATGCAATCTGATAAAATGTTTGATTATTACTAAGGCCTAGATTAAATGATCTTTGTGAAGAACCATTTAATATTCTGTACCGCACAACTTGAGCAGGTACGTTCAAAAAAGGATCGATAGTTGCATTTACCATAACAACATCGTCTGAGTTAGAATGAACAACTATTTGATTATTTGCGTCAAAGTCTTTTGTTTGGATAATTAACGGAAAATCATCAACACCATACCTTCGTGGTAAATTCAGAGCCGCTTCAATACTATCTTTGACAATTATCATACCTGCAATGCCTTTTGATACATGTTTGTCGGTGAAGTGGTGTAGATGTGGATGATACCAATACGTTGCAGCTTTATCCATGATCGTAAAATTCGGAGTCCAAGTGGTATTTGGAGGTATAGTTGTATGTGGACCACCATCATTATCTGGTGATACATGCAATCCGTGCCAATGAATAGTTGTTGTATCAACTAATTGATTAGTAACATTAAAATTGACAAAATCGCCTTGATTAAGTACTAAGGTAGGCCCAAGAATATTCCCATTTGCTCCCATTGTTGTAGTCATCTGACCACTTAAAAAAGAAGTTGTATCATTTTGAAGAGTTAGGTTGATATTAGTACCACTCAATACTGTTGGAATATTGAGTGCGTTTTGAGCTATCCCAATTTGGCACATTAGCAGCCCTACTAATAGGTATGTTATTTTTTTCATCTTTTTTAATTTTAGTTTCTATTTTTTTCAGGTCTTTCATATTGGCAACATCCGGGAAATCCTTTGTAAGCTTCTTCGCTTGCTCTATGTTCTTCCGTATCATAGCCCACTGCACTTATTTTCTCTTTAATTTCTGATAGAGAAATTAAGGCTTATCAAAATTCACTATCACTAGCTTGCTTTCAGATCTCCAATCGGCACTGTTAATACCTTCCACACCGGTTAAAGAACCCTCTATGGTGCGTTTACACATTCCACAATTACCATAGACTTTATAGTTTTGGATAGTTGAATCATTTTGAATTATTGGACTACTTTTAACATTAGCATTCGCTGCGAATATTTCAGTACTACTGAATATTAAGGCAATTACCATAGTTAGTTGAATAGCATTCTGTTTCATAATTGTTAAAGTTTAATTGAATTTATATATTGAAAATTTGACTAATTATTCCGTTTCACAACAATCTTTCATGTGGGGTCTTTAAAACCTAATACTTAATCCTCCACCTGCTCCAAAACGGTTATCATAACTTCCCATTACCGAAAAGTTTCGAGATAAAAAGTATTCAACCCCTGCTGACCAAGTGGTTTCACTTTTATAGTCTAACGGATTACCCGACTCATCTGTTAGGTTATTTACTGCTCCAAAGTCTAGTTGGTACTCGTAATTTCCAAAAATGGCAGTTCTCTGAAACACCATTATCTCACGACTAACTCTTATTTCCGGTCGTAATTCGTTGTCGATCCTTGCATCTAAATTGAATAGATAGGGAGTCAAAAATCGAATACCGGCTATTCCAACAGTCGATGCTTTCTCATTACTTTTCTTGACCTCATTCTCTGCATTTACTCCAACGAATACCCGCAAGTAATCATATAAATAACGTTCGTAGCTGACCTCAAATTCAAAATTTTCATTCCAACCATATTCTCCTGTCAGGTTGAATTGATTGTAAGTATTGGAAGAAACTACATTTAATTCCGATAGGTGTGAAGCGGCGTCCAACATTCCCCAAGTATAAAATTTTTCGCCTTCTTTGGTTATATGTTTTAGATCATAAGGACGTACTCCCGGATTTCTAAGCGAGTCATAACTGTAAATTCTTGCCATTCCGCTCATCATGTGGTATAAAACATGACAATGGAAAAACCAATCTGACTCTTCAACCGCATCAAACTCTATAACCACCTTTTCCATAGGTGCAACATTTACAGTATGTTTCAACGGAGAATAATCTCCATTTTCGTTCACTACTCTAAAAAAATGGCCATGTAAATGCATTGGGTGGTGCATCATAGTTAGGTTATTCAAAGTAATTCGAACTATTTCGCCCTTTTCAATTTTAATTTTATCCGCTTTTGAAAGAGGCACACCATTCATGCTCCAAATATATCGCCACATATTTCCTGTCAAATTCAAAAGCACTTCTTTCCTTGATTTGTCTTTGTTGAAGTCCGTTTTCTCGGGAGATTTCAAATAGTTGTAATTATACTCAGAATACATCTCCATGCCACCCATCTTCGATTCAGTCGAATTCATTTCTTTTGATTTATCCATTTCCCTTTTTTTCATCGAAGAGGTATCCGATTGCATTTTGTGGTGCTTATGTTTCATCTTTGAGTGATCCATGTTTTTCATCTCAGAATTCTTCATTCCATCATTCTTCATTGTATGATTCATCTTCATCCCCCAATTATTCATCAATTCATAAGGTTTAGAGGTTGAAGGGTTGAATTTCATAGCAGGTGCTCCCATCCGCATTTTCATAGATGCCATTTGTTTCATCATTCCAATCTTATCAGGACGGTCTAAAATTTCGGCTTTTAATATTTCTCCATCTCCAATTATAGAAGAACTACAACCTGAACCATCTTGTGCCATTGCTCTCATTTCAATTGCCTTACCTTTAGGAATTGTGACAATAAAATCATAGGTTTCGGCAATAGCAATAAAGGTTTTATTGTGTTTTACAGGCTGAACATTCAAGCCATCAGCTGCCACCAACAAAGGATCTTCTCCACCAAAAGTCATCCAAAATTGAGAAGAGGCTGAACCATTTATAATTCTCAATCGTACTTTTTCGCCTCCCTTAAATTCAGAATACGTTTTTATTTCTTCTCCATTGGCTAAAAATGCCGGATAATAAATATCGGCAATGTCAGCACCTTCCATCCGTTGCTTCCAAAAATTCAATTGAGCACCAAAAGCTCCTCTTTTAATTACCATACTCAAAGGGGTTGCTGTTCCTTTTTTCATTCCATACCATTCATTTCCACGTTTCAAATTCCGAAGTACATTCATTGGCTTTTGGTTGGTCCAATCAGAAAGTACAATTACCAATTCCTTATCATATTCCAACGTTTTTTTCTTTGGTTGAATTACAAAAGACCCGTAAACTCCACTTTGCTCTTGCAGCATAGTATGTGAATGATACCAATAGGTACCAGCTTGTTTTATGGGAAATTCATACTTGAAAGTTGTTCCTGCTTTGATTGGTGGAGTGGTTAAATAAGGTACACCATCATAATAATTAGGCAACAATAATCCGTGCCAATGCACCGAAGTTTCTACATCCATTTCATTGGTCACGTAAATCACTGCATAGTCGCCTTCAGTAAAATTTAAAGTTGGACCCGGAATTCCGCCATTCACAGTCATTCCCATTACTTTTTCCCCAGCTTTGTTAACCATTTCTTTCCTAATGGTTAGCCGATGAACGGTTGTGTCTGACTGAGACCGGACAACGGAAATTGAAAAAAATACTATTACTATAATTGATGATATAAATTTAATCTTCATTCTTTAATTATTTTATTAATGACTGTGACTATTAGTCGTTTCTAAATAATTTCCTTCGGGACCAACCCCCTCAATGTGTACTAATTGAGCTCCATAATGTCCGGCTTGTGCAACCGAATAAGCAGCTCCCAACGTGGAACTATCGCTATAACCTAATTTTTAGAGTCTTTGTTTGGATCGACAGGTACAGAACCCAAATAAATTCAAGCAAAATCACTCATAAATTTATTTGTCTATAATTAGTCAATAATTAGTAATTTAAATACTTTATATTCATTACCGCTTTCCATTTTCACATAATAGAACCCACTAAATAAATCAGTTACAGAAAAACTAAAACTTCCGTCGTCTTGTTGATGTCTTTGCACATCAAAGTGTTTCAACATCATTCCATTTATGTTCATTATTGACAATTTCAATTGATCTTCATTTACAATCCCTAAATCAATAGTAACCATGCTTTTTGCGGGATTGGGATATATTCTTGATTGATCGAATTTTTCAGAATTGTTATTCAAACTTGTTAAAATGCCAAGATTATCGCCTATGTAAATATTATCTAGGTATAAATTATTCCCTCCATCTGGAACATTCACAATGCGAATCTGAACATATTCATTATTTCTATATCCACTTAATGATATGTTGGCTTTACTCCATTGAGCTGCCGTTGGTACAAAAGGAGTAGTTTGCCTAGGAGCAGTTGCTAGCCCATTTTGAGTACGATAAAAAATCTGGTTAAAACTAATACCACAATCAGTAGAGATTTTAACCAATAGGTCATCTGAAAAAGTTGGATCAGCTTTAGCATACGCCCAATCAAAGGACATAAATAGATATTTATTACTATCTGCCGTGGTAAGGTCTAAATAAGGCAATATAATTTCATCGGCCGAACCATAATTAGTATTAATGAGATTATTAATTTTTATCGAATAATTACCAGACGCTGATGCCAGTGAGTCAACTTCCCAAGTCACTCCTCCGTCTAAGTTATTTATTGACAAGCCGTTCGAAGGGAATATCCCTGAATCAAAATTATCAAAAAATGAGAGTGTATCACCTAATCCGGGAGCATTTACCGAAATGTAATTATTCACGATAATTGTATCTGTGCTATTGGAATCTGATGCGATTAAACGAACTGAAAAGGTTCCAATACTATCGTATCTAATCAATGGATTCTGTGCTGTAGATGTAGATGGAATTCCTCCTGAAAATATCCATTGAAAAGTGCTTGCGCTATTAAGCGAACGATCCATAAATGAAATGCTACTACCACTACAAATTGAACGATTCAAGCTAACAAAGTCAGCTACTACAGGGCATGTTGATGGTGTCACATAAGCAGTATCACAACCTGTAAATACCAAATTGCCTTGACTCCAAATTAGAGTTCTTATGGTGTCCAGTGTGGCATGCATTCTTTGTTTCTGACCAATGGTGAGCATATCCATGCATAAATCTGGTGTATAATTCATGTAATTTTCTTTCAAGTCTGCTACATCAGGTACATCGTTTGCACAGGTATTTAAAGTAACACAGGTATAACTTGGCGCAGCTTGAGGAGGTGTATCACATACGAAATCTCCGCTGCTGCAAGTATCGACTCCACAACCGTTATTAAAAGTATGGTACAACCCAAACCAATGTCCTAATTCATGAGTCGTAGTTCTTCCTAAACCTGTTGATGTTCCATTGTTTCCAACCAAATTGTGGCGAACAACTATTCCATCTTCTCCTGGAGGACCACCCGGAAATGAAGCATATCCTCCCACACCTCCATTGATGCTTTTTACAACATACATGTTCAAATAGCGAGTATTGTCCCAAAAACTTAATTCCTTTAACAAAGCCCTTTGCGATGTTTGATGGTTTGTTAAACTAGATCTTATTCTAACTACTCCATCTGTACAATTCCCATTCGGACCTTTTTTTGCCAAACAAAATCTTACCCTAGTATCCACTCCATTTCCATCACCATTAGTACCAGCTAGCTTGCCATAATCTTCATTAAGAACTTGTATTTGACTGTTTATTTGAGCCAATGAAATATTTTCAACTCCCCCATTGTGAATAACATGGACTACAATAGGAATCGTCCGAATGGTATCTGACCCACTTTTCAAGTTTTGATTGAATTTCTTATTTGCCAGATATGATTGAATAATGTTTTCCGACCTTAAAACTGTTTTTTTAACCTTTAATTCATCGAAGAAGCAGGGTTCAGGTGTTTCGTTGTTCTGAGAGACAAGGGAGCTGAAACAGCTCAAAAGCAATCCGAAAAGTAGAAGTACTTGGTATTGAATGGCACGCATATAATATTGTTTTAAAATTGTAAAAGTATTTTAACTACTTTCATCATCCGGTAATAATTCTGTTCTTCTTTTATCACTTGAAGTGACATATCACATTTCGAGCATTTGTCTCCTTCTTTTCCTTTTACATCAGGATGCATCGAACAAGCATGTGTCATCTCATCAGAGGATACATGTGACATTTCATCATGATCGTGCTCCTCTTCATTTTTCATCTTCTCATGTTCTTCTCCTGCGGCATGTTCATGGCTTTCCTCTTGGTGTTGTTTTTCTCCACCACAAGAAGTAAATGTTATTGAAGTTGCAAATAAAAAGGCTGCAACAGTTGTCATTTTTAAAATTGGTTTTTTCATAATATTTAAATTTAATAATATTTCTAATTTTTAATTTGCTTTTTTAGCAGTTGTGCATTTAAGGCGACAATTACTGTACTCAAACTCATGAATACTGCCCCTATCGCAGGTCCTAATACAAAACCTGAAGAATATAAAACTCCAGCAGCTAATGGGATAGCAATTACATTGTAGCCAGTAGCCCAAACAAGGTTTTGAATCATTTTTCGGTAAGTTGCCTTTCCGAATAGAATCAGGTTGGCAATATCTTGTGGATTGCTATTTACCAAAATAATATCAGCAGTTTCAGCCGCAACATCCGTGCCTGAACCAACAGCAATTCCAACATTTGCTTGTGCTAATGCAGGTGCATCATTTACTCCGTCTCCAGTCATGGCTACAAATTCGTTTTCACTTTGAAGTTTTTCTACGATTTCTACTTTTTGGTGAGGCAATACCTCAGCAAAATAACCATCCAACCCAAGTTTGTCACTCACAGCTTTTGCCGTTTTTTCATTATCGCCAGTAGCCATGAATACTTTTATATTATTCTTTTTAAATACCTTAATTGCAGCTGCCGATTCAGGTCTAATTTCATCAGCTAAGGCAATATACCCTGCCAATGCACTATCTACCAAAACAAAAACAACTGTTTCAGCAGCATCGCTGTAGGCATCTTTTGGAATAGTAATTTTTTCATCTCTCAGAAAGCCGGGACTAACTACCTTTATTTCTTTCCCTTCTACATCAGCTTCTACTCCTTTACCAGTAATGGCATTGAAATTTTCAAGCTTGGGAATAGTGATTTTACTCTCTTTTACTTTTTTCACAATTCCGACAGCAATTGGATGCTCAGAACTTTGCTCCAATGAACTTGCGAGTCTTAAAACCTCTTCAGAACTATATTTTTCATTTACCGATTCAATTCGTGTAACTCCAAAATCGCCTTTTGTTAACGTACCTGTTTTGTCAAATAACAGGACGGAGATTTTACGAGACTCTTCAAAAGCTGTTCTATTCCGAATTAACAATCCATTTTGAGCCGAAACAGCAGTTGAAATAGCTACAACTAAAGGAATCGCAAGCCCTAATGCATGAGGGCAAGCGATAAC
The DNA here is from genome assembly GCA_963976505.1 of uncultured Reichenbachiellaceae bacterium. GTDB lineage: Bacteria > Bacteroidota > Bacteroidia > Cytophagales > Cyclobacteriaceae > CAXBNB01. The sequence continues at coordinate 5,425 of CAXBNB010000035.1, read as the reverse complement.
CATTACCGTTACCATTCGCTCTAAGGCATAAACAAAAGGAAAGCCAAGGATCAACCAAACAGCAAGCGTGCCGAAACCAATAGCAAGAGCAACGTAAGTCAACCACTTAGCAGCACGATCAGAAAGATTTTGCATCTTGGACTTTGTCCGCTGTGCTTCATCTACCATCTTAATTACTTTATTTAAATAGCTGTCCTGTCCAGTATGTTCTACTTTTACCTTCAGCGTGCTGTTGCCATTGATAGAACCCCCAATAACCTTATCATTTATTTCCTTTTTTACCGGTTTGGATTCGCCTGTGAGCATTGACTCATTCAAGTAACTTGAGCCTTCTGAAATAATTCCATCCGCAGGAACTTTCTCTCCCGGCTTAATAAGTATAAGATCGTCTTTAAGCAGGTCTTCCAGTTTAACATCTTCTATGGTTTCCCCATTAACTCGATGAGCTTCTGAGGGCAACATACTTACCAATAATTGAAGAGCTTTTGAAGCACCTAATACCGATTTCATCTCCAACCAATGACCCAATAACATAATTACGATTAGAGTACTCAATTCCCAGAAAAAATCTTCTCCATCCAAGCCAAAAACAGTAGCAGAACTATAGAAGTAAGCAACACTAATGGCCATCGATATGAGTGTCATCATACCAGGCCCTTTTGACTTTATTTCCTTATAAAATCCTTTTAGGAATGGCCAACCTCCCCAGAAGTATATGAAAGAGGAAAGTGCAAAAAGGATATAAGGGTTACCGGGAAGTAAAATATCATAACCAAAAAAACCTTGAATCATTGGAGAGAAAAACAAGATTGGGATGGTAATAATGGTAGAGATCCAGAAGCGTTTCTTAAAATCCTCTACCATCATTTTATGATGGTCGTGTCCCATGTGTCCATGAGAAGGATTAGAATTATGACCACTTCCATGGTTCATTCCTGCCTTGGCGGTAGGCAGGTTAGAATGATCTTCCCTTTTGTGATTCATTTGTTGATGTGAATGCTTTTCCATAATAGCTGTATTTTATTTTGGTTGAGGGTATTTTAAATTTAATTTTTCAAGATATTCGACCATGATTTTTGCAACCTTGTAGTTTCTATACCATCGTTTATCTGCCGGGATAATACTCCAAGGAACATGGGTGCAGTCTGAAATGATCCGATTATATACCTTTTCATAATTATTCCATTTTTTTGCCGCCTTTTTATCTTCTACATCATACTTCCAGCGTTTATGGGGCTCGGTTAGTCGCTCCACTATTCTTTGCTCTTGTTCTTCTTTTGAGATATGAAGGAAAAACTTGACCACATGAATATCGTTTTTAAGAAGGTGCTCTTCTACTTGATTAATAAGTGTATACCGATGATTTACTCTTTCTTCCTCAATGTTATTACTCACTGTGGGAACAAGAATATCTTCATAATAAGAACGATTAAATACTTGTATCATACTTTTTGCAGGAATATGAGGATAAACCCGCCATAAAAAATCATGCTTTTGTTCTTCTTCAGTAGGTTTTTTGAACGATTTTACCTGAAGTCCCATTGGATTTATACAACTCATCACATGCCTTATTGTACCATCTTTGCCAGAGGTGTCCATTCCTTGTAGAATTATCAGCAATCCAAAACGTCCATCGGCATAAAACTTATTTTGCAATTCAAATAATTGTTTATGAAAAACAGTAAGTTGCTCCTTACATTCTTTTTTCGTCAAGCCTTTTGGTGGCTTAGTTGATATTTCAGTTAATTTTTCCATAGCTTATTGTTTCCGTTTAACCGTAAAATATTCTCCTGATGGCTCTTTAAAAACTTGTTGTAAAACGCCCTTATTTGGATGAATTTGTTCTTTGACTGCATAGCTTATTGTATTAACATTCAATCCAAAAAGAAAAGACTTTATTGTTATTCTTGATAGTAAAGTGTAAACATTGGATGTGGGATCGTAAGCCACAACTTTCCGATCAGAGATTGTTCCTTTACTATTAGTGCCGAAAAAACCTATAGCACCGCCTTCAATTGAAACAGTAAATGAAATTTCATCCAATGTTACGTCAACTTTCATCGGATTAGGGTACAGTTCAAATTCACTGTTTAATTGAACCTTAACTGTTTTGACGCTACTAAAAGCTGCAAAGGGAAATATATTCATCAATATTTTTTCTTCGTTTGGGTTACAAGTGTATTTGGTTTCTGAACTATCTTCAATATTTCCGTTTTTACCGTAATTATAAACCTTCACATTTACAGTCAACTGATCTTGTAACCTATTTAGTTTACCCACCTTCAATAGATCTTTACTGATGACCTTTCCCGCTTTATCAAAGCTTTCTCTTAGGTAGGTAATTCCTTCAATTTGAAGAATCAACATTTCTTTGCTATCTTGGGCAAATATTAATGTGCTAAAAAAGAAAAAGAAGATAAAACCTGCTAATTTCATATATGGTGCATTAGTTTTTTTACTTCAACGGCAATAGTTTTACTCAGATCAATCTCATTCGTAGGATGTGGAATAGTATTGCATGTTATTATCTTTTCCACCCCTGAATCCAACAAATCTTGATAAGCATTCCCAGAAAAAACCGCATGGATTCCAATACAAATTGGTGCTTTCATTCCCGCCTTTTTCAAATGTTGTACAGTTTCAATCATGGTTCTTGCCGTAGATATAATATCATCTACCAATACAGGTGTAGCATCCTTGTATTTCTCTACATCAGGAACAGAAACTTCTACATCATGGTCACCGTGTCGGATTTTTTTAAGCACGGTAAATGGTGCCCCTGCAGTTTTTGCCACTTCAGAAACCCATTGCTCGCTTTCACTATCAGGACCTATCAATACGGGGTTCGCTATATTCTCTTTAATCCATTTTGCAACATCATCCGCAGCATGTATAACAGTATTTGGGATGTGATATACTTCTCCAAGCGAACTGATTCTGTGTAAATGAGGATCTATAGTAGTAAGGCTATCCGCAAATCCTGAAATGAGTTTTCCGAAGTATTTTGCAGTAATACCTTCTCCTTCATGAAAAACCTTGTCTTGCCGCATATAGGCCAAATATGGGGCTACCAAGCAGGTACACATTGCTCCCAATGACTTTGCCGTATTACTCAAAAAATAGAGCGGTAAAAGTTTTGCATCAGGTTCGTGAAGAGTAGCAACGATCACTACACATTTGTCTTTTACATCTGATAGAATTTGAGTGTAAGACTCTCCATCGGGGAACTTCCTCAAATTAGTTTTTCCAATTTCGACATCTAAATGTGATGCTAACTTTTGAGTTAATTTTTCATTGCCTTCTAAAGCAAACAGTATCATCTTCATTTTATTTTTTTTAGTTAATTGTCAATATATTATCATGTCTTTTATGGTACTCTAAGGCATATTCCAATTCTCCTTTTGATTCTGCATAAATGGTGTAGAGTACCTGTTCTTTTTTGATTTGATCTCCTAAGCGTGCTTTTAGCAATATACCTGCGGATGGAGATTGTGGAGCCCCTGAAAGCTTAGCGAGTTTAGCAAGTTTCCGATTATCAATCGCTTTTAGCGTTCCTGACTTCTCTGCTTTTATTTCATGTTTATAAAGGGCTAATTCAGGCTGAACGAACCTTCCTTGAGCTTTACAAATTGCTTTGAATTTTTCCATAGCTTTACCTGATTCCAATAATTGTCTTGCCACTTCAATGCCTTTACCTAACTCAATCTCTCCTGAAAGTTCCAACAATTCTCCTGCTAAAAACAAGGCTCTATTTTTAAGGTCTTGCGGAGCAGATTCTTTATTTTCCAGAACACTTAGAATATCAAAAGCTTCCAAAGCAGGGCCAATTCCTTCTCCCACCGGCTGATTCCCATCGGTAATTACCACTTTAACCTTTAGACCAACAGCATCTCCAACCGTTTCCATATGGTTTTTTAGCTTTTCAGCCATTTCTAGATTTCTTACTTTAGCAGTAGGTCCAACCGGAATATCGATCACAACATGGGTTGATCCCGCTGCGGCTTTTTTAGAAAGCACAGAAGCAATTAATTGTCCTTCGCTATCAATATCTAAAGCCTTTTCTATCTTAATCAGCACATCATCGGCAGGGCTCAATTGTGCAGTTCCACCCCAAACAAAGCAGCCACCTTCTTGCAATACGACTTGCTGAATTTCTGTAGAAGATAAATTTACATTGGTAATAACCTCCATGGTGTCCGCAGTTCCGGCAGGAGAGGTAATTGCCCTTGAAGAAGTTTTTGGCATTGTAAGCCCATGAGCGGCAACGATAGCAACTACAATTGGCGTTGTTCTATTTCCGGGAAGTCCTCCGATACAGTGTTTATCCACTATAATTTTTTTGTCCCATTTCAATTGCTTTCCTGAAGCGATCATTGCTTTTGTCAGATCAGCTATTTCATCTATATCCATTCTGTCTCCTGCACAGGCAGTTATAAAAGCAGAAAGATGAATATTGGAATAATCACCCTTGCTAATTGAGCTAATGATACTACTATACGCATCATAATTCAGATTGTGGTTATAGATCTTTGCTCTTACATGGCTCAATGACTCAATAGGCTCTAAATGACTGACACCAATAGTGTCATTTTCTAATACATTTAATTTCTTAGCTGCTGCATCTGAAAGCCCAATTTCATCAATAGAAAGAAAAGCTGAGTTGATTACATTTAAACTTGCTACGATTGAATGTGTTTTATGAAATACCCTTATTCTTGTAAGTGCTTCAAACCCTTCTGAGCTGCATACATGACAGTCTTTATGCATATAAACCACATTCTCATTCTGTGTATGAATTCCAAGGTATTTATACTTCAATTGACTTAAATGTTGCCCTTTTTTTACTTCCATTTTTATCCTTATAATTAATATTTTTCAATAGTATATAGCTGTGGAATCTCCGCATTCCAGCCATACTTCTCCTTTATTTTTTCTTTTAAGGCTTCGGCACCTTCTTTTTCGCCGTGAGTGATAAAAATCCTTTTAGGTTCTTTTTTAATTTCACTCATCCAATCCAATAATTCAGACTGATCTGCATGGGCTGAAAGTACTTCAAGGTTAATCACCTCTGCTTTTACCGGATAATGTTTCCCGTAGATCTTGAGCTCAGTAGCACCATCTAGCAATGCTCTCCCTCTTGTCCCTTCTGCCTGATAACCGGCTAACAGAATAGTGGTTTCAGCCTTTCTGAGGTATTGTTGCAAATAGGTTAAAACTCTGCCGCCACTTATCATTCCACTGCCTGCAATAACAATCTTTGATCTTTTATCGTCAATCACTTCCCATGTCTCTTTAAAATCTCTCACAATCTTAAATTTATTACACATGCTTGTACAATCCTTAATGCTTAGCTTGTGCCACTCTCTAAATGAATGAAATACATCCAACACATACATCGATTAATATTATAATTCCAGCAAGATAT
>CAXBNB010000034.1:0-13546 GCA_963976505.1 uncultured Reichenbachiellaceae bacterium | reverse complement strand
ATACCACTTATAAGTACAAAGAAATGGTGCTAACGAACCCTGAAGTACTTCCTAAAATCACTGATTTTGCTATCTGGAATGATGATGGAGATTACACTGAAGACATGTTTGTCGGCAAAAAATTATTCCTGATCATATATAACGTATCCAAAACCAAAAAAGAAAGCTTTTCCGATGTGGTTGCACTTCAAAATTCACTTGGAGATCAGGTGGAAGTTATTGCCCTTACTGCTTCTGATGCAGAAACATTCAGGTCGTTTCAAGACGAAGTAGGTTTCAGTTCACCTTTCTACTACACCGATGCAACGGTACTCAAAACCATTACTCGATCTAATCCCGGACTTTGGTTGTTAGATGAAGGCACTGTTGTGGGAAAATGGCATTTCAATGATGTCCCTGAATCCTCCACCGTACTTGGGTTAGTAGGTCTTTAAATCCGGAACTACGATTTCATCGTAGCATGAATCCATTCATGGAGGTAATTCAAAACTGCCTCTTTTTCTAGGTCATTATGTGGCTCGTGTTTTACTCCCTGCCATAATTTGAAAGATGCCAAACTACCTGCATTTTCTGTGAATTGCTTGGAGCCATCGGCAGAAGTGATTTCATCATCCGACCCATGCCACACCAATGTTGGTATTTTAAGTTGTGACGCGTTCTCTATAGCCCAAAGGCCCGCATCATACGATTCTAATCCAAGTCTCACAGACATCTTTCTGTGCACCATTGGGTCATTTTCATAAGCGTTATTGCAGGCAGCATCCTTAGTAAGCATAGAAGAGGAAAACCTACTTCCTTGGGTAAAGGAAGGAAAAAGCTTATTCATTATTTTAGCGACTTTAAATTCCAAAACTGAAGGTTGAATTTGAGCTTTTAGCCAGGAAGAAGACAGTATGGTACCCGTGAGTTCGTTGGTGTTTCTGATGAGAATATAATTGGCGACAATATTTCCTCCGAAACTATGCCCATACAAAAACAGAGGCAAATCATTGTATTCAGCACGTGCTGCTTTTAAAATCTCCTCTACATCATCCAACAAGATTTCATGTGATGGCGTATGCCCTCTTTTTCCTTGAGACTTGCCATGTCCACGTAAGTCAAAAGCGAAAACAGAAATATTATTTTGAACGAAAAACGCTGCTACATGCTGGTACCTGCCACTGTGTTCACCTAGCCCATGTACAATACAAATGACAGCTTTCGGGTCGGGACAAATCCATGATGTGGCTTTTAGTTCCACGCCATCTTTTGCCGTTAGATTGAATTGTTCTGTTTCCATACTGGTATTGAAAGTAACACTAATTTATAAGAATATTTGCTTTCAAAAATAAGCATCTTTGATTTATCAATTTGTTCAATTCTTTTTATTAGCCAACCAAACACCTCCCAATACAACTCCCATTCCAATATATTGATAGAAGTTAAGTTGCTCTCCATCTAAAAGTCCCCAGGCAATAGCCACCAGCGGAATGAGGTAAGTTACAGAGCTTGCAAATACGGGACTGGATATTTGAATCAACCTGTTGAATAATATAAGTGCGCCAGCCGTGCCGACTACTCCCAATACAGCGACATACGAAAAGCCTATCAAAAATTCAGACTCAATACTAATTTTTCCTACAAAATCAGTAAACCCAAACAAGTACAAAAAACAAAAAGGACTGGTAAGAAACAACGAAATGGCTGTAATATCAATGGCCCGCATATCAGGCGTGTATTGTTTTATCAGGTTGATATTGGTCCCATAAAGAAGGGTGGCCAGCACCACAAAAAGTGCATAATAATTGATGCCAGACAAATTGAAATGTGACGCTCCAAGCAGCAAGATTACTGTCCCGAAAAAACCAAAGAGAATACCAACGACATTCATCCATTTTACTTTGTCCCGAAAAAGCAAAAACCCAATAAGAATGACAAAAATCGGTGTAATGGCATTGATTGCGCCAGCAATAGAGCTGTTGATTTTTGTTTGAGCTATGGCAAAAAGAAATGCGGGAATGAAACTTCCATTCATTCCTAAAAGGAACAGAAGAGGTAGTTTCCCTTTCGGTAATTTTGGGATATTTCGGATCGCCACAGGTAGCAATGCTAAAAATGCCATCGTGATTCTGAGTGCCCCCAACTCTCCTGCAGTAAAAACTAAAAGACTTTTTTTGATTAAAATAAATGAGGTCCCCCAAATGAGTGCAATAGAAACGAGCATGATCCAAGCCAGTAATTTACCGGATTGAGTATTGGCTGTCATTCAGAAAAAACATTTACCATACCAAATACTTCTTCTACTTCATCAAGGATGGCCACAGTATCTTCATATGTAGGAGATTCAACCAAACGTGCTCTGAAAGGCTTAAAATTTGGTATGCCTCTAAAATAGTTGGTATAGTGCCTTCTCATTTCAAAAATACCAGTTTTTTCACCTTTCCATTCCACTGAAAACTGAAGGTGTTTTTTAGCTACCTCCACTCTTTCTTTTAAGTCTGGTGCAGGAAGTTTTCTTCCAGTCAAAAGGAATTCTTTGATCTCATTGAATATCCAAGGATATCCAATAGCTGCCCTTCCGATCATAATACCATCTACGCCAAATTTATTTTTATATTCCAGTGCTTTTTCTGGAGAGTCAATATCGCCATTACCAAAAATGGGAATATGAATGTCTTGATGGTTTTTAACTTCAGCAATGTAATTCCAATTGGCTTCACCTTTATACATCTGTTGTCGAGTTCTACCATGGATGGTCAATGCCTTAATTCCTACATCTTGCAACCGTTTTGCTACTTCGATGATTTTTATGGTACTGTCATCCCATCCAAGTCTTGTTTTCACGGTAACAGGTTTCTCCACCCGCTTCACAATCTCGGCAGTCATGGATTGCATCTTTGGTAAATCAAGCAGGATACCAGCACCTGCACCTTTACAAGCCACTTTTTTTACAGGACAACCATAGTTGATATCAACTATCTCTGGGTTGGCAGCTTCTGCAACAGCAGCAGCCTCTCTCATAGATTCTATTTTATCACCAAAAATCTGGATACCAATCGGACGTTCATAATCGTAAATGTCCAGCTTTGCCACACTTTTAGTAGCGTCACGGATGAGTCCTTCTGCTGAAATAAATTCGGTGTACATCAAATCTGCTCCATTTTCCTTGCAAACCGCACGAAAAGGAGGGTCACTTACATCCTCCATAGGGGCAAGCAACAATGGGAATTCACCCAATTCTAGATCACCAATTTTTACCATTCTGTATTACTTTATCCAAGTGATAGGTATATTTTTGTTGCAAATTTACGTCAATTATGGTCAATTCACTACAAACGGAAAAAAATCCCTGGGTATCCTTATTGATCATAGTATTGCTTTCTTTTGGCACAGCTTTGATTTCTCCTCTAATATTTTCGTACCTGGTTTCGCTTGTGGTAGGTGTTGAATACACTGATGTTACATTGGCTTTTAGCCAACCCGACCTGTTTCCTCACCTGAAAGTAGCACTGCTCTCTATACAATTCCTTACTTCGTTCTCTGCGTTCATATTGATCCCGCTCTATTTTATTTGGCAGCATGAAGAGAGCATGTTTCAGCTGTATTTCCAGTTTGATAATATTAACCCAATAGCAGTCCTAACAACAAGTCTTCTTGTGTTGGCTTTTATGCTTGTCAATAGTGTCTTTATCGAGTGGAATATGAATGTAGAGTTTCCAGAATCCATAGCAAACATGGCCAGAGAAATGGAAGACCGTGGCAAGATTTTGACTGTGTATTTTACGGATTTCGATACCGTTCCATATTTCATTTTTTCTATTGTTGTCATTGCCATAGTACCAGCTATCGGAGAGGAATTGCTTTTTAGGGGGGTGATACAAAGACAGATCTTAAGAATCTCTGGAAATGTCCACATAGCTGTTTGGTTGGCAGCCATTTTTTTTAGTGCCTTTCACTTTCAGTTTTTGGGTTTTGTACCCAGAATGCTGCTCGGAGCTCTTTTTGGTTATTTATTCGTGTACTCCGGCAATTTGGTTTATTCCATCATAGCTCACTTTGTCAACAATGGATTTACCCTATTGATGATTTATTTACATCAAAATGATATGGTATCTTACGACATTGAAAATACAGAAACGGTACCATTAGAATCTGTTGGAATTTTTGCTATTGTAGGGGCTGTGCTCTTTGTGTATTTTTACAGACAAATGAATCCAATAGGCAACCCAACGAATGAGTAAGTGGCAAAAAGTATTTTCCGACAATTTGGAATACCGCGCAGAAATCGTAAAGTCAGTATTGGAGGAAAAAGGGTGCCATTTTTCTATTTGGCACACTCGTCACTCAATTGGAATTTTATAAGCTTCTGATACAAGGAGGATACATTCCTTTAAAAACTTATGGAGCTATCGTAGGCGGTATTCTATTTACTCTCGCTTTTTGTATTGAGGCTGGAAAAATAAAAGGTGAATGGCTTTTCATTCTCTTTCCATTGACCTCTATTATCTATTTTATCAAGCTCTATAAAAAAGGGGAAATGTACCCTTTCAGAAATATTGCTTTTACATTTCTAGGCATTTTTTATGTGGCCTTACCCTTTTCTTTGCTAGGAGCAGCGGCATACACCCTTGGAGTCTATAACCCCAAAATCATTATCGGTATATTCTTAATTCTTTGGGCGAGCGATACTGGGGCTTACTTTGCTGGGACTCTGTTCGGCAAAAGAAAATTGTTTGAGAGTGTATCTCCCAAAAAATCCTGGGAAGGAAGTCTTGGTGGAGCCATTCTGTCATTAGCCTTTGCAATTGGGATATCCTTTTTTTTCGTGGAATTAGAACTCTGGAAATGGCTGGTAATTTCAGTCCTTACAATAGTGGGTGGCACCTATGGTGATCTCGTAGAATCTCTCTTCAAAAGAAGCATGGATATCAAAGATTCCGGCTCCAAGCTTCCTGGTCATGGCGGATTTCTGGATAGGTTTGATGGTTTATTGCTTGCCATTCCATTCATTGTAATATTCCTGAAATTCTTTGCGAAGCATTAGGCCATAGAATCCTGTATGGATATGTGATGTAATAAAAAGGAAACAGCGGCAAGGATGAAAATCCATATTCTTCTTCTGGATGAGATGTCTGCCTTCGCAGACATTACGATACTTCAAGCAATCGTGGAAATCCGCTTGATTCTATATCTCACAGTGGCTCACAAACAAAATAAAAATCAGAACGAATAATCTATGACACTCGTCACTTTTGTGAAGGCAGGAGCCTCATCGTTGCAGTTGGTCTTATCCTTTGTGAGAATAGAGGATCGCAGAATTAAACCAAATTAGATTTAGCAACTTTTATAACAAACTTCCTTCTTGTGTCATTTGACTCAAAATTTAGTATCTCAACTATCCTAATGGACTTCTTCAAAGATATAACTATAAACCTCATCACCGTTGCTATCTGGCATATTGGAGAAGCCGCTGTTTTATATGCCCTTTTAAAAAAAATCTAATTGTATCACATCGTCACATGTTTTAGTCAAAATGAACTTACCCCAACGGATGAAATTTCTCAACTTCCTTTAATCCTTTAATATCATTTTGCCAACAGTGCACCATGTGCTGGTTATTCTCATATCTGGATAACGTGGATAGTTATTATTAATCGAACTATAGTCCATCAGATCCTATAAATGAATCTATTAGATTCACTTCTTCTTTTTTATGTTGAATTCTCCTTTGGTAAGGTTCACTTTGAAGTCAACATCTCCCTTGTGTTTCAAAACCATCTTGGTAGCAGCTAATACGAAAGCTGCTACAAGCACTATTGTGATAATTGTTATTGTAATCATTATGAATATTATTTAAGTCATTCTACTTAAGTATAGGAAAAAACCTAGCTCCAAGGTTACAGCCAGAAAGGTATTTAAAGCACATCTAATTAAACAGGACACAACTTATGAATATAAGTGTCTGATTATCAGTATATTGAAAATATATTTCGCTTTATAATACTTCGTAAGTAATTGATTATTAATTTCTTAATCCAATAGGTGTTCAATATCGTTCGGACAATATTATAACGTTATTTATAAGAAACTCTCAGATAATGCCATATTTATGCAAGGCTAAATCCTCTGGCTCAATTATAATTTTTTGTAGTAGGAAAATTAGTCTTTAGAAAAAAAATGGCCACAGGTAGAAGTTTGCAAAAGCTTGATTATTACTACCATTTAATCCAAAACCAAACAATTGATCTCATTTTCTGAGTATTGTCCAGCATTTATTATAATTTAGGTTTCGTTTTCAACTTCAATACTATGAATAATCTTTCCAGTAAGCTTTTCTTGAACTGCATTGTGCTTTTTTTGGCACTTTCTTCTTTTACTATTCTTCAAAAACAAAGCTTTATCGTCGAAAAGGCAAAGTTGCTGATTGATTCGTTTAACCCTGAGCAAAAAGAAAAGGCTATGCTGGACTTTAGTGACGAAGACCGCACCAGTTGGACATATTTACCAGCTCAAAACCGCAGAGGACTTCCTTACAAGCAAATGAGTAGCAAGCAAAAGACATTGGTCAATAACTTTGTTAAGGTTCATCTTAGTGAAATGGGGTATAATAAAACCCAAGAGGTGATTGCGTTGGAGCAGGTCTTGTTCGAGTTGGAAGGGGCCAGTAAAAGAGACACAGAATTGTACTTTATTTCATTTTTTGGAAATCCACTAAAAGATAAAGTCTGGGGGTGGAGTTTTGAAGGACATCATGTATCATTAAATTTTACGATTATCAATGGCAAAGTATCTTCCTCTCCAAGGTTTTTGGGTTCTAACCCAGGCGAAGTGAAAGAGGGAAGAAAGAAAGGGCTGAGGGTGCTTAGAAGTGAGGAAGATTTAGGGATGACCTTGATTAATTCCATGACTGAAGCTCAAAAAAACAAAGCCATTATCAGTACCAAAACTTATGGTGAAGTGGTGACAGCAAGTGAGTCACAAGTTGATCATCTTGGCGATAAAGGTATTTCAGTAAGTGATTTTGATACTTCTCAAAGAAAAAAATTTGATAAACTTCTGGACCTGTACATCTTTTATTTAGCGGACGAACTGGCTAATGAAAGAAAAAAACTAATAGAAAAATCTGGAATTGAAAACTTGATTTTTGCTTGGGCAGGGAGCCTTAAAACAGGAAATGCCCACTATTACCGCATTCAGGGTAAGGAATTTTTGATTGAGTTTGATAATTCACAAAATAACGCCAACCATATCCACACCGTTTGGAGAGATTTCGATGGTGATTTTGGGAGAGATTTGATCAAAGAGCACTATAAAAATTCGAATCACCATTAATTCTACTTTACGTAGATGATAAAATCAACCTGTTTTACCCCAATCCCTAAAGGGAGTCAGGTTGATTTTCTCCTTCTTCCATTTAGGGTCGAGGATTAAAAAAAGGTGAAAATCAATAAAAGATCCAACTTCGTAAAGAGGAATTAAACAAAACACCTTACAGCAAATTGGTTGTAGGACACCTATTCAACTCATTTAAGCACAGAAAAGAATACAATCTAAAAACTCAAAGTATTGTTTCATAATGGTTTCTGATAAAAAAACTTCTTTGGCAATACTACTTGCCGTATTGGGTGTGGTACTATTCTCTGCCAAAGCAGTAATGGTAAAAATGGCTTATCAATTCAATATTGAAGCTGTGCCTTTATTGCTCCTGCGAATGGTATTCTCGCTTCCGGTATATGCTGCTATGGCAGTGATCAAAAGGCCCGTAAATCCTGAAAGCATAGAAAAGAAGGATTACTTATGGTTGATTCTATTTGGGATCTTAGGCTACTACCTGGCCAGCTATTTTGACTTTTTAGGATTGGTTTATATCAAAGCAAGCCTAGAGCGCATTATACTATTCGTTTACCCCACTTTGGTGCTCTTGATATCATGGGTATTTCTCAAAAAACCAATTACCAAAGTGCAGCTTTTTGCCATATTAATAACCTATATAGGCATAATAATCACTTTTTATGCTGAATTGGATTCCACCGGAGAAGATGTCATTTTAGGTGGTGTCCTAATATTTTTTAGTGCGTTGACTTATGCATCTTATCTTGTTGGAAGCGGATGGTTAATCCCCAAATTCGGAGCAACCACTTTTACTTCCTACGCCATGATTGTGTCATGTTTGGCTGTTATGGTTCATTTTTATCTTTTTGAAACAGTTGACCTATTTGGCTTCTCAAGTGAGGTTTATTATCTCGGGATAGCCATGGCCATATTGTCAACAATAATTCCCTCTTATTTGGTGTCTGCTGCCATCAAACAACTGGGTGCTTCAAACTTCTCTATTATAGGCAGTTTAGGACCTATCTCTACCATCCTATTGGCAAACATTTTTCTTGATGAAAGGATTACATTCACCCAAATTATCGGGACAATAGTAGTAATCGCAGGAGTGCTTGTCGTTTCGAAAAAGAAGTAATTGTCCTTAAAAATTAATAATATTCAGGAGCTAGGTAGTTGGGATAGATTTTAATGTGAAAACCCTGAACAGATTCAAAAATATGTTTTCTAAAATCTTCTATATTCTTCTTTTTTACTGCTGAAATGTAAATTTTATCATTTCCACTTTTTTCATTGTATGACTCCAGCCCTTCTGGAAACAATTCGATCAGTTTTTCCTCCGACAGCTTATCGATTTTGTTATAAACTGTAATGATTGTTTTATCAATGGCGCCAATTTCTGTTAAGGTTTTTTTAACCACCTCTATATGATCCTCAAAAGAAGGATGTGATATATCCACCACATGAAGTAAAATGTCTGCTTCCCTAACCTCATCCAATGTAGATTTAAAGGACTCGATCAGACTATGCGGTAGTTTTCTTATAAACCCAACGGTATCAGACAATAGAAAAGGAATATTGTTCAAAACCACCTTTCTGACTGTAGAATCTACCGTAGCAAACAGTTCGTCCTTGGCGTAAATATTTTCCTTTGCCAAAACGTTCATTATAGTGGATTTACCAACATTGGTATAACCAACCAATGCTACTCTTACTATATTGGTTCTTGATTTTCTTCTAGTCTGTCCTTGTTTGTCTATTTTTTCTAGTTTTTGCTTCAATACAGTGATCTGGTTTCTGATCATCCTGCGATCCGTCTCTATTTCTTTTTCTCCTGCCCCGCCCCTGGTACCAGTGCCTCCTCTTTGTCGTTCCAAGTGAGTCCACATTCTTGTAAGTCTCGGCATCAAATACTCAAATCGAGCGAGTTCTACCTGAGTTTTTGCCTGTGACGTTTTAGCTCTTTTTAAGAAAATATCCAAAATGAGTAAACTTCGGTCGTATATTTTGACTTCCAATTCTTTTTCGATATTTCTGAGTTGAGAAGGAGATAGGTCATCATCGAAAATAATGATTTCAATCCCTTCAGCTTCAACATAAGCCTTTACATCTTCAAGCTTGCCTTTGCCGATAAATGTTCTTTTATCCGGGTTTTCCAGCTTCTGAGTAAAGGTTTTTTTTGTCTTAATATTTAATGTTTGAGCAAGAAAAATCAATTCCTCTACATACTCTTTATGGTGGTCGTCTGTTCCTGATTTGTTTATTACTGCTATTATTATAGCAGTATCCTTTATACTTGTATTAGAGTCTGTCATTAGAAAAGCTAATTTGCATCTGGCGCAAAAATTTTAAGCAAAATTACATAATTAGATCAATATAGTATTATCAGATTTAGTCGTTGATTAATACAATAATTTCTATCATATTTACTTATCAATAGATGAGAATAGCAATATCCATAAACCGATCCTGGAATATTTATAATTTCCGAGCCGGGCTTGTTCGGGCACTTGTTGCCGAAGGACATGAGGTCATTGCTATTGCCCCAAAAGACCAGTATTCAAGGTTGTTGATGAAAATGGGCTGTCGGTTTTTTCCACTTGAGGTTGAAAATACAGGTTCTAATCCGGTCAAAGATTTGCTATTGTATTTCGAATACCTCAAGATCTATAAAAAAATACAGCCAGACATAGTTTTACAATATACCATTAAGCCTAATATTTATGGAACATTAGCAGCCAAGAAACTCAAGATTCCTGTAATAAATAATGTAAGTGGTCTTGGAACTGTATTTTTAAACAATGGGCTGGTATCTTTCATCGCACAGTTTTTATATAAGATAGCTTTTCGAAAGACCGATCTTGTTTTTTTTCAAAACGAAGATGATCGAAGAGAGTTTTTGAATACTATAAATCTACCAAAACTGAACACAGATTTGCTCCCGGGTTCTGGAATAAACCTTACTAGGTTTACTCCTCAACCTAAGATGAACGGGCAAAAATTTACCTTTTTAATGATCTCAAGAATAATTAAAGACAAAGGGATCTATGAATACATCAACATGGCCAAAATGGCCAAAGCAAATAAGATGGATGCGACTTTCCAGTTGTTGGGGGAACCAGATGTTGGCCATAGGCGAGGGATTAGCAAAGAAGAACTAGAGACCTGGCACAAGGAAGGAATCATTGAATATTTGGGTGTGACAGACTTTGTGGGTGACGTGATAAAAGAAGCTGACTGTGTTGTTTTACCATCCTATAGAGAAGGTACACCGAAAACTTTACTGGAAGGTGCCGCTATGGCCAAGCCTTTAATTGCCACTGACGTGGCAGGTTGCAGGCAGGTGGTATTGGATGGACAAAACGGGTTTTTATGTCAGGTCAAAGATGAAGGAAGTTTATTTGAGGCTGTAAACAGAATGTACAATCTGAATCAAGCAGATTTGGATAAAATGGGTACATACGGACGGAAATACATCGAAAAAAACTATGATGAAAATATAGTAATCGAGCGATATCTTTATTGGATAGATAAGCTGGGTAACAAAAGTAATTTCAAACAGACAAAATTATAATTCATTCATAATATTTCTGTTTTAACACTTAAATAAGCAGATTTGCTCTTATTCATTTCAACTGAAATACCAATTAGATAGTGAAAATTTCTCCTCTTTTCGTTCTTGCACTGGCCAGCTTACTGTGGTCATGTAAAGTATATAAGCAAGATATCATGTTTCAACTGAGTGAAAATTTTACTACTGCTGATTTGTCAAAGGCTGTTTCTGCCACTGAAAAAAATTATATTATTCAAAAAAATGATCTTGTCAGTGTGGATGTTTTCACCAATAAGGGGGAGAGAATCACAGATCCTAATTTTGAGCTCAGGACTGCAGGAAACAATCAAGGTGGTCAAGGCAAAAAAGAATTCTCTTATTTGGTAATGGAAAATGGGAATGTCAAGCTTCCGATGGTGGGTGAAATACTCTTGGATGGGCTTACAATTAATGAGGCAGAACAAAAACTTGAAAAGGAATACAATAGTTACTACGAAGAATCTTTTGTCAAACTGGGGTTTCTAAACAAAAGAGTAATTATTCTTGGTGCAACAGGCGGTCAGGTAATCACCTTGAAAAATGAAAATACCTCATTGGTTGAGATTTTAGCAGAAGCAGGTGGGCTAAACCTCGGCGCAAGAGCTCAAAATATTCGGTTAATTAGAGGAGATCAAACTAACCCAGAGGTGTATATGATAGACCTTACTTCGATAGAGGGAATGAAAAGCTCCATCATTACAATGAAACCAGGAGACATAATATATGTAGAACCATGGAGAAGGGTATGGTTGGAAGGCCTTAAAGATATCGCTCCAATATTAAGCTTAGTGTCGAGTGTGCTTACACTCGCTCTAGTCTTACAAAGACTGTAAAGTGGAAAACAACATGGAAAAGCCACTTAACGCGAACAATTCAAATGACAATGGAAACCCATTGAATGATATTGATTTAGATAAAATCTATCATGTCGTAAAAAGAAGCATTCCATGGATAATACTGCTTCTTTTGATCACCAATTCTCTGGCTTATTTGTATGTTCGATATACCCAGCAGATTTTTCAGTCCGAGTCGGTCTTAAAACTTGATATTAAAAACGAAGCAGGTTTACTGGGTTTGCAAGACCCCATTACCCCGGATATAAAAGGGATTTCAGGAGAAATGGAATTGCTTAAATCTCGTTTATTTTTCGGAAAAGTAGCAGATGCTATTGGACTAGATATTTCATATTATCATCCAGGGAGAAGTCACATTTTTAGCCAAATTGTTGATGAACGGTACAACAATTCACCATTTGTTGTCAGCTACAAATTAAAAAACAGCAGCTTTTACGACAAGAAATTCGACATTGAAATTTTAGATGACAACCAGTTTAAATTAAAATATGATATAGGTGGGGAGCTTATTGAACGAACAGAAAAATTTGGAAACAAAATTTCCAATGATCAATTCAATTTTCTTATTGAAAAAACGTCCTCATTTAATACTACCTCCACAGAAAAAGAATATTATTTTACTATCAACAGCCGAGAGTCCTTAATTAATTACTTAGCAAATAATGTAACTGTACAGCCCGAAAATTTTAGCGCCAACACAATAAAAATATCGCTCAAGCACCCCAATAAACATAAGGTGAGAGATATTGTTCACGCCATTGATACGCTGTACTTGGAATATACCACTGAAGCAAAAAATCAGGCAATCAAGCAAAAGATCGAATTCTTAGATGGACAACTGTTGAAAACCACTGAGGAACTGGAGAAATATGAAGCGTATTTCGAAAATTTCACTATCAAAAACAGAACAACCGATCTTTCCCGTGACTTAGCACAAACCATCACCTTGCTGAATGCACTAGATTCTCAAAGATATAATTTGAGGCAAAGACTCTCCAATGTGAATATGATTTTGAAGCAAATTGAATCAAAAAAATCATTATTGATCAATTCTAGGATGATAGCAGGCTTTCCGGTTTTTATCTCTCAATCCATCAACAATTACAACGACTTGGTATCTGAGAGAGAACTCAAATTATCTTCTTACAATGAGAAAACTTTTATAATTCAAAAAATTGATAAAGAACTCCAAGTAGCCCATGATCGAGCGATAGATCAAATAAATGAGTACCAAAAAAACTTGGTAGAAAGTATTGAAGAACAAAACAAAAGAAGAAAATTACTTGAAGGCAATTTCGTAGAACTTCCTTCGATGGGCACTGACTACAATAAAAACAAACGATTTTATTCTTTACAAGAAGAGTATTACCTCTCTATTATCAAAACTAAGATGGAGCTGGAAATCGCTCGTGCAGGTACCGTTACCAATTTTGTGATATTATCTCCGGCCTCTTTTTCTTCTGTTCCCATTGAGCCTCAAAAGGCATTGATCCTTGGTGTAGGATTTGTATCTGGGCTGATCTTGTCTATGTTTTTTGTGGCCATCAGATATTTGTTGCACAACAAGATCAGTAGCCACAGAGAACTTGAAAAACTTATTAATATTCCCATGTTGGGCATAGTACCGTTTTACAATAGGGAGAAATTAAATGTAACCCAACTTGTTGTTGATAAAAACCCAAAGTCAGCCATTAGTGAGTCTATCCGGTCGATTCGCACCAACATGGATTTTTTAGTCTCTGACAAGGATAAAAAAATAATCTCTATTACTTCAACCGTGAGTGGAGAAGGC
>CAXBNB010000033.1:0-13572 GCA_963976505.1 uncultured Reichenbachiellaceae bacterium | reverse complement strand
ATGAACGACCTACCTCCTTCATTGAAAGGAAAAGCAAAAGGTGGTGGTTCTTTGACCGCTCTTCCTATTATTGAAACACAAGCTGGTGACGTTTCTGCATATATCCCTACCAACGTAATTTCTATTACGGATGGTCAGATATTCCTAGAAACCAACCTTTTTAACTCTGGTATCCGTCCAGCGATTAACGTAGGTATATCAGTATCAAGGGTTGGGGGTAATGCTCAGATTAAATCAATGAAAAAGGTAGCTGGTACATTGAAACTGGATCAGGCACAGTTTAGAGAACTTGAAGCTTTTGCTAAGTTTGGATCTGACCTTGATGCAGCTACTAAATTGACAATTGATAGAGGTAGAAAAAACCTAGAAATTTTGAAACAAGGGCAATATTCTCCTTCACCTGTTGGTGAGCAGGTGGCCATTATCTATGCGTCTACCAAAGGGTTTATTGATGTAGTTCCAGTTGAAAAAGTAAGGGCATTTGAGATAGAATTTTTGTCAACTTTGAATACTCAGCATAAGAATATCATAGACGATCTTGCTGCGGGTAAGTTTACAGATGAAATTACCAAAGAATTAGGTGAAGTAGCTAAAGATGTAGCTTCAAGATTTGCAAACTAAAAAGCTACTGATATAAAGTATGGCTAATTTAAAAGAAGTAAAAAATCGGATAGTATCTATCAAATCCACTCAGCAAATTACCAGTGCCATGAAAATGGTAGCTGCAGCTAAGTTGAGAAAGGCACAGGATAAGATTACTAAGTTGAGGCCTTATTCTGAAAAACTAACAGGGATATTGAAAAATGTGTCTGCTGGCTTAGAAGATGGTGGAGACAATGTATACAGTACTGGAAGAGAAGTAAAAAACGTTCTTCTGGTTGTTATTTCTTCTGATAGAGGTCTTTGCGGATCTTTTAATAGCAATATTTTCAAAAAGGCAGTATCGCTTATTAAGAAAAAATATTCTGATGTAGAAAGAAATGGAGGGTTATACATTCTTCCTATCGGTAAACGCTCGAATGAGTATTTCACAAAGAGAAAATATCAGGTAATAGGTGATCACTATCAGTTGTTTCAGGATTTGACTTTTGAAAATGTGAAAGTTGCTGCTGAAAGCTCGATGGATGCTTTTGTAAAAGGTGATTATGATCAGATAGAGTTGATCTACAATGAATTTAAAAATGTAGCAACTCAAATTCTTAAAAACGAACAGTTTTTACCAATTGCTTCTTCAGATGAAGGTACCGATGAACCAACCTCAACGGTTGATTATTTGTATGAGCCTTCTCAGGCCTATGTAGTGAGTGAAATTATTCCTAAGTCTTTGAAAATTCAATTTTACAAAGCGTTATTGGAGTCTAATGCATCTGAGCATGGGGCTAGAATGACAGCAATGGATCAGGCAACTGAAAATGCAGGAGATTTATTAAAAGAGCTTAAATTGACTTATAACAGAACACGTCAGGCAGCTATTACCAAAGAAATACTAGAGATAGTGGGTGGGGCAGAAGCACTGGCCGCAAGTAGTTGATAGATTTCAAAAAAAACAAGACATTAAACCGTAGTAATTTATTTGCTACGGTTTTTTTTTGAGTCATGAAATGCACTAATTTCACTTGATAAAATGGCTTTACTTTTAAGATACATCAGGTTTTTGTCTCTGGATATTGCGTTGGGCGCTGTGGTGTTGTCTATTGTTATCGCCAAATTTATTGGAATCGACATGCCCTTTTCCATTTCCCTGTGTTTGGGCATTGCCATTTGGATCATATATACATTGGATCACCTTATTGATGCATTTAAGTCCGATACGGCACCAACTATTGAAAGGCACTTGTTTCACCGGCAACATTCTAGACTTCTTATTGTGGCACTGCTCGTTATGATAGTCGGTGGCCTGTACATTGTCCTTTCACTTCCAGCAATTACTTTTATGTATGGAATTACGCTCACCATGTTGGTGTTGGTGTATTTCGGTATCATATATTTTTTTAAGCGGTTTTACTTCAAAGAATTATTTGTAGCTGTTGTTTATGCATTGGGGGTTTTTGTGGGTCCGGTAAGCCTTAATAATGGTCAAATTGCGCCTATTATTGCGATGCTTTTTTTGCAAACATTTTTGCTGGCATTGATCAATCTTATTCTATTCTCCTCATTTGAGTACGATCAGGACAAAAAGGATAAGAATTCTTCCATTGTCTTAAAGCTAGGACAGGAAAGAATCAGCCAACTTTTAAAGATTCTTTTCTCTGTTTTACTGATCATCCAATTGTACTCCATTGTGGATTTTGGTTTAGATTTCAAAATGATTGCGTTTAACCTTCTATTTATCTCTATGACTTTGGTACTTTGGTCATTGCAGACATGGCCTGCTTTTTTTAGCATAAATGAGCGTTATCGTACGATTGGAGATGGTATTTTCTTCATTCCAGCACTCTGGATGTTGCTATGAATACCAATGATTTTGATAAAATTGCACCTTACTATGATCGGCTTGCAAGGTTTGTTTTTAGAGATTCTATTCGAAAGGCTCAGATAGAATTTTTATCTCAAATAAAACCTAAATCTAAGGTATTGATTTTAGGAGGTGGAACGGGGTGGATTCTTCAAGAAGTAATTGCTGTGGAAAATGACGTTGAGGTCTTTTACGTAGATAAATCTTCCAAAATGATTGAACTGGCTCGTTCACGCTTCGATTCAGAAACTCCACCAAATGTACATTTTATCAACAGCTCAATGGAAGAGTGGAAATCCGCCGTGGATTTTGATACAGTTATTTGTAATTTTTTTCTCGATGTATTTTCTGAAAAAAAATTGCAACAGCAAATCATTCCCAAATTGAAATTGTTGTTGAATCCAGAGGGAAAGCTATTGGTTGCAGATTTTCAAAATAAACAAAATGTACTTTGGCAAAAGCTCTTACTTTGGGTGATGCATGCCTTTTTTGGAAAAATGAGTGTGCTAGAAAGTAATAAACTTGCAGACTTAAGTGGGTTGTTGAGCTTTGCAGGATTTGATTTAGAAAAGGAAAAATACTTTCACAGGAGCATGATTTTTTCTCATGTGTATGGTTCGAAAAGTCAATACTGTTGAAAGGTTTTCTTTTCATAGACCTCACGAGGTTTCTGCAATGGAATTTTTTGGTATATTTTTTCTCCGTCTTGCTTAATGCCATCTTCAGGATTCCCAGAACTCACCTTATTCCGACCAAATATAAAATTGATTCCAAACCTGATGTCCATGGCTGATAAATTGGTGGCATCTCCAATGCCTAGAAGCTTGTCTGTGGCCATGTAGTATTGGAATGAACCCAAGTCTATGGCGTAGGCCAGTCCGAGGTTTAAACCCCGCTGTGGAGACTTCACCACATTGCCAGAAACAGTGAATACCTTTCCGAATTTTCTGGAGTAACCAACGCCATACAACATTCTTAATCGTCTGGATACTCCATGATTGGCAATTGTAGCGGTTAATGTAGATTTTGGATCAAGTTGATACGATAGACTAGTATAAAACCTTGAGTTAAGTGCTGTTTTATAAGCGTTTGTGGTTTCATCGCTTTGAAACCTTTCAGTGATCGAGTCTTCGAGTGATTGTTGAAAATCATCAATGTCTTTTAAAGTCAATCCACCATAGTTAAAAGTAGTGTCTTGTAAGGTGTAGTTTTTAGGATCTACTTTCCAATTGATAAAACCAATATCATTCCATGCTACGGCTGCTGACAATTCTTTAGATATTTTCCAATTGGCTCCAAGATCGATACCAACTCCGGTATTTCCATTCCCGATCATGTGAGATTGGATCTCTGCTGACGAACCGTCACTGAACAAATCAACCCCTGAAGTATTGAAAGTGGCATTCTTAAATTCGAATGCCATATTGAAATTGTCTTCTGATAGTGTGGTCTTTCCATCAAAGTTATTGTCAGAAGAGGCGTTGAATATTCCTATTAGGTATTTAACCCTCACTCCCATGCTGAGCTTCTTTTTGGGTAAGTGCTTCCAGTACCCAATTCCAATTTCCCTATAATAGCGTGTGTCAACTGCTACTTTGCTAAAGTCAATTTCCTGACCAATAAACCGGCCGTTTCCCTCCAAAGCCAAGGTAATGATGTCTTTCGAACCAAACGCTCGTCCTGCCAGTTTCTCATTGACAAATAATGAAAATGCTGTGGTTTCATTTGCCCTAACTCCTAGGTAAAATGTACTGACCTCTGCTTCTAGGCTCACATAGTTTCGTTTTTTCATCAAGCCAGCAAAACCAGCAGTATTCCATATTTTTCTTCCATTTTCTTTTATCACTAGGTCGTTGTAACTGGCCCTACTGTTATAGTCCAGAGCTATCCCAGACAAAAGTGGCAGACCAAGAAACAATTTTCCTTCAGGAATAAATGAGGGATTGAAATTGTTGCCTTGAAAGGTTGTGTTTTTTAAATGGTACATCGAGATGCCGGACTGTCCATTGACGATAGAAGGAACATTCAAAAAAAGAAAGAGGTAGAATATATTTAAGACTCGATTCATTTTCAGGGAGTAAAATTGAGATTGGCAATTAGGCCTATTTTAATGGTTAGGCTATAATCAGAATAAATCTTCACAAACCTGTTGTCTTCGGATTCAAAACTTTCTACAGTTAATACTAAAACTATTTTAGTGGTATTGCTCAAAGCTTCAATACCAGCTGAATTGAGTAATACATCTGTAATTTGCGTTTTAGGTTGCTCTGTTCTCCCGTTGGCTCCAAACTCTGGAGATTGAAGGATCAAATTGTCGGGCACCTCATGTATAACCACACTATCGGCATCCAAAAGGTACAAGTTCATAATTCCGCTAAATGGTAAGTCATTGACAGTTCTTACCCGTAGCTTTATGGAATCTGCTTCATCAAAACCTATATCGTCAACATCAAACTGAAAAGTTTGTTTATATCCTCCTAATTTGACATCCAGAGGCATATTTACTTCCAGAGCAGTAGTAATTTGACTTTGATCTGTATAAAAATTAGACTCTTGACTTACATTTTCATAATTACTGGTTGCTGATATTGGTATGTTTATTTTATTAGGAGCAATGGCTAATAAGTCGCTTAAATTTGAAATGTCATTGGATATTGTGATGCGTGAGCTGCTGGTTTGTCCAAATTTTGAAAGTTCAGGATATTTTATTTTTATCGGTTTTTCAGTTGCTAAACCAGTTAACATTCTAAAATCTCCATTGTCATTGGAGGAAGAAATACCAGCAAGTGAGATCCCGATTGGTAAACCAAAAGAGTTGTCAATATGAAGCACAATTTCTGGACTTTTAAATTCTAACCCAAATGGTTCTATGTCTTTGAAAAAATCAATTTCTATGGTTTGATCCTGAACGGTTATTTCTTTTTCATCAAAATAGCCAATGACCGATGAAAATTGTGTGTCGCTCGTATTGAAGGTCAGGAAGATAAAATCCGAGCTACTAACTGATTGGCCTGCCTTGATATTGACTGTTCCATTTACGATAACATTAAATATATTTTGACCTCCCATGCGTGAGAGGGTTATTCTGTGGTTTTGTAGTGTGGTATTTTGTGTGTCGGATACTGGTGATGAGCCATTGTAAGGCAAGCTTACATTGAAGACAATGGTATCTCTAGAATCGGAATGAACAAAATCTACTAACTTAATTTCCAACTCAACATCTGCTTCTATCTGAGAATCTATAATTACTTCCAAGTTACCATCGGCATAAATTAAAGAATCTATTTGTTCACCGTTTTCCGCAGGATAATCCAAAGATAGAGTTTGTTGAAATTCTTCTGTAACATCAGTAGGAGAGGCCAGGACTACAATTCCAGTTTCCATGACCTTTTGTTGACTGATTTCATCAATGCTGATCAGCTCTGTAGGTACTTTAAATATAGAAGTATCTCTATAGGTTACCGCCAATAGTAAATTCTTGGCATCACTAATTTCAATGTTAGGATCGTTGATTTCTTCAATAAGTTCTTTGACTGTATAGGTAACTTCACCTATTGGTGCTACTACTTCAGGTGTGAAAACCGGATCTTCAATGTTGTCGAAATCTATATCGCCGACATTGCAGGAATATAGTACTAATCCAACAATGAAAACAACTATAGTAGAGTGTCTTCTTAAAAAACTATTCATCAATTTGAATATATAATATGCTATAAACAATACTTTTTAAATAGCTGACTAGGACTCTAAATTACAAATATTTAGGCGAACAATCAGGATATTTTTGGAACAACGAACAAAGTTGAGTCTTGTTGTACTACAACTCTTTGATAGAAGCTTCTACTTTTTCTCTGAGCTGATCTTTATAAGCTTGAAGGTTAGTGGCTATTTTTTCGTCGCTAGTACCTAGTATTTGAGCGGCAAGAATTCCGGCATTTTTTGCGCCATTGAGTGCAACAGTAGCTACTGGTACTCCTCCCGGCATCTGAAGAATAGATAACACTGAATCCCATCCGTCTATGGAATTGCTAGACTTTACTGGTACTCCGATTACAGGTAGAGTAGTGATAGATGCTACCATTCCAGGAAGGTGTGCCGCACCTCCGGCTCCTGCTATAATGACTTTTAGGCCCTTGTTTCGGGCCTCTTCAGCATATTTTAACATTCGGTGTGGAGTACGATGAGCCGATACTATGGTCATTTCGAAAGGCACATTTAATTCATTCAATACGTCAGCTGCTTCCTGCATTACATTGAGATCCGACTTACTTCCCATTATGATTCCTACCATGGTTTATGCTTTTATAATCAGAGTTGATTTTACCAGTTTGGCTTTACTTTTCACTTTTTCCATTTCTTTGCCCAATATGGTGGCGTGACCCATTTTGCGAAATGGTTTAGTTGTTTTTTTTCCGTACAAATGTAAGTGCACCTCGTCCAATGACATTACTATTTCGGCTCCTTCATATTTGGCATTGCCGGTATGCCCTTCCGCACCCAGTAGGTTGATCATGACGGCATTGCTTATGATCGATGTGTCTCCCAAAGGAAGGTTAAGTATTGCCCTGAGGTGTTGTTCGAATTGAGACGTTACATTGGCTTCAATGGTATGGTGTCCACTATTGTGTGTACGTGGAGCTGATTCATTTACTAAGATGTCTCCGTCCTTTGTCAGAAACATTTCTACAGCCAACAAGCCAATCATGTCCAATTTTTCAATTACCTCGATGGCAATTTTACTTGCTTTAATTTCTGTTTCTGTGTCTATGCTGGCTGGGGAAAACAGGAACTCTACAAGGTTTGCTTCTGGATGAAACTCCAACTCCACTGCTGGGTATGTTTTGGTTTCTCCGTTTGCGTTTCTTGCTACCAGTACAGATATTTCTTTTGTATAGTCAACGTATTTTTCTAAAACAGCAGACGCATCAAAGCCTTCAGAAATATTCTCTTTTGACTTGAGTACTTTTACGCCTCTTCCGTCATACCCTTCGGTACGTAGCTTATGTACAGCAGGTAAAAAGTCGATATGTTCTTTAAGTTGTTCTTTATTTTCTAACAAAAAATACTCAGAAGTGGGAATACTATTGTTTTTGTAAAACTCCTTTTGGACGCCTTTATCTTTTATGATTTCAATAACTTCTGGCTGAGGATATACTTTCTTTCCTTCTTCTTGAAGTTTTTTAAGGGCTTCTGTATTTACGTTTTCAATTTCAATGGTAATCAAGTCGAATTGCTGACCAAATTGATAAACGGTATCAAAATCGGTAAGACTGCCTACTTGAAAATTACCTACCAAATTCTTGCATGGTGCATTGGGATCCGGATCGAGTACCCCTATGTTCAAGTTAAAATCTATGCCAGATTGTATCATCATGCGGCCCAGCTGACCACCACCTAAAACTCCAATTTTTATATTTGGATCAAAACCCATATTTAATAGCTTTCATAAATCAAGACGCAAAAGTAGGAAATAGTCGTTTGCGGATGGTCAATAGCCAGTAGAAATTTCCTTTTAGATGACGAATCTCAATGAAATGTTACGAAGGTACTATGATGCCCATTTTTTCCATCAGTTTGCTCGCGTTAAAGCTGCGGCACGGACCATCTGTAAGTTTATAATCAAAAATGATTTCATCACCTACTATTTCACTGTTGAAACTATAATTTTTCACCTGTTTATTTTCCAAATTAGAAAGGGTTAAATCATGGGTAGAGATCAGTCCAGTTGCATTTTTTTCAGAAAGTTGATCTATAAGTGAGATTGATCCTTTGTGTCGGTCTTCTGAGTTGGTTCCTTTCAATATTTCATCCAGAAGATAGAATACAGGTATTTCATTAATTGAATCCAGAAGCTGTTTGATTCTTTTGAGTTCGGCATAAAACGAACTGATGTGTTCTTCCAAGTTGTCTTGTGTTCTCATGCTTGTGAACACTCTGGTTGGTGAACAATAAAATGATTGAGCACACACTGGCAATCCAGCCTGTGCCATTACCAGGTTGATGCCTACAGTTCTTAGAAAGGTGCTTTTTCCGGACATATTCGAACCAGTAATCAACCCAAGTTTTCCTCTATTGTTAAGTTGAAAATCATTTTTCACTCTTTCTCCATGAATGAGTGGATGACCCATTTCTTGGGCATCCAATTGGAAATCATCGTCTGTGATTTCTGGAAAAACAAAATCTGGATTGGCAAAATTTAATGATGCCATGTCATTCAATACATCTATTTCATGGATGGCGTCAAACCAATCTTTTACTTTGCTCCCATGTTTTTTCTTCCATCGCTCGGCTCTCAATAGCCAAATCAAATCAAGCAAAAACAACATGTTTAGTGGAAAGTAGAGCATGTTTGCTCGATTGAGCAATTGATAAAGAATCCTTCTCAAAGTTTGAATAGACTTTGAAGCTTTGGTGTCATCAGAATCAAATACTGATTGTAACGAAGAAAGTTTTTCGCTAGTAAACGACTTGTTCTCGATTGCTATAATTAGGTTTTCATAAGACTTCAAAACCTTTGTTGCCGCATCAAATTTTTTGGTTAAGTCAAGTAAGGGAGCAAAGGTTACTTTTAGAAAGAAGAAATTAATGATTATTGGAATGAAAATAATTTGATAAGGAAAATCAAAAAATAGTATCAACACAGAAGCGACCAATGCGACAAGAGGCATCAAATAGCTCAGCACTTTCCATTTGGATTTATCTATAAACTTATTTCCGGCAGAGATCCAAGAAGTAAATTCTTTTAAGTCGGTTTGTTTTTTTTCATCGACCTCTTCAGTATTCATTCCTAGTGCCGTAAATTCTTGACGCCAATCAATGTCATTGTTAAGTTCAATTATCGCTTGCTGTCTTTTGAGTATTTCTGCTTTTGGTGCGTGATGAAGCAACCAGTCGGCAGTCAGCCGTCT
Organism: uncultured Reichenbachiellaceae bacterium; assembly: GCA_963976505.1. Taxonomy (GTDB): domain Bacteria; phylum Bacteroidota; class Bacteroidia; order Cytophagales; family Cyclobacteriaceae; genus CAXBNB01. The sequence continues at coordinate 4,209 of CAXBNB010000033.1, read as the reverse complement.
GCTTTCTTCAACCCTGCTTCTAACCACCAATTGAAAAAGAGAATTTGACCCAAAAATGTCTAAATCAGGGGCGTAAAAATGATTCTTGTCTTCGTATTTTATACCATTGTATAAGCCGGATAATTTTCCATTTAATCGTTGGAGCTCTTCTTCATTTATTTTCTTAGCAAAAAGGGTGTTTTGGCGCTTAAATTTTATGCGATTATGAACCTGCATGACAATGCTGAAAACTACTACGAAAACAATGATTGTCCCAGACAATAGGTATGGGTTTCGGCTGTTAGCTGCATAGACCACAAGACCAATCAAAGCAACAAATAGCACCACACGAAGTAGTGATAATGATTTATGCTTGGAATTTAATGATTCAAATTCTTCTGTAAAATGTTGAATCCTCTTTGTGAAAACACTCTTGAGTTCTTCTATTGTCATTCGTTACTTTATAATATGATTCAACAAAATAGTGGGTCTTTTATTTGAGCAATTGATAGGCTATTAATGCTCCAATGTATGCTACGCCCGACATATAGATTAACTGCAGAATCGGCCATTTCCATGTTTTGGTTTCTCGATAAACTACTGCCAGAGTACTCATACATTGCATGGCAAACGCATAAAAGATAAGCAAGGATACACCAAGTGCAAGAGAGTACATGGGTTTACCAGTTTTAGGATTAATTTCTGCTCTGAGTTTGTCCTTGATTGTGGATTCGTCTTCTACATCTGCCCCTACACTGTATATAGTGGCTATGGTACCAACAAAAACTTCACGTGCTGCAAATGAAGTAATTAATGCAATCCCAATTTTCCAATCGTAACCAAGTGGACGAATAGCTGGCTCAATAGATTTACCTAACAGTCCTGCATAAGAATATTCAAGTTTGTGCGCAGAGAGCAGTTTTTCATATTCACTGTCAGCAATATTGTTGATTTGCATCTCTTTTTTTACAATCTCCTCGGCTTGATCGAATTTTTTGCCAGGTCCGTACGAAGCGAGTACCCATAGAATAATGGAAATGGCTAAAATAATTTTACCTGCTTCGAGAACGAAAGTTTTACTTTTTCCAAAAATTGTGTACCATACATTTTTCCATTTGGGCCATCTGTAGATTGGTAGTTCCATGATGAAATAGCTTCTGTCTTTGGCTTTTAGAATGTATTTCATTGCCAAAGCAGAAAATATGGCTGCTAAAAATCCCAACAGATACATTCCCATCAACACCACGCCTTGTAAATTGAAGAAGCCCATCACATTTCGGTTTGGAACTACCAATGCTATAAGGATGGCATATACAGGAAGTCTTGCCGAGCAACTCATGAATGGAGTGACAAAAATGGTAATCAACCTGTCTTTCCAGCTTTCAATATTTCTGGTTGCCATAATCGCAGGAATGGCACATGCTACACCCGATATAAGAGGTACTACACTTTTGCCATTGAGTCCAAAGCGTCTCATGATTTTGTCCATTAGGAAGACGACCCGAGCCATATATCCTGACTCTTCGAGTATGGAAATAAAGCAAAAGAGCAATGCGATTTGGGGTATAAATATCAATACACCTCCAAGACCCGGAATTATACCTTCAGCTATCAAATTAGTGAGCGCTCCTTCTGGTAAATATTGTCGTGTCAAAAAGCTCAATTGCGCAAACCCATAATCGATCATGTCCATAAATGGTTCTGCCCATTTAAAAATGGTTTGAAACAAAAGAAATAGGATAATCATAAAGATCAAATAACCATATACCTTATGGGTAAGAATCCTATCAAGTTTGTTTGACCTAGTTTCATTAGTGTCTATTCCTTTGTCAACTACAACAGACTTTAGCCTCTCTCTAATTTGTTGATATCGCTCTACTGTTTCTCGTGTCTGAAACTGTCTGTCACAAAAGTTGTATTTAACTTTGGCATCAGCAATAAATCTTTTTTCGTCATTGGATAAAAACTGCTTGCTGTAAGTCTGTTGAGCATATTGATAAGCCAAGTAGTCATTTTCCAGATTAAATTTGTCTTTGATGACAGGAATGATTTCTGGAGACAGACTTGATGCTTCAAAGAAAGCTTTTGATGGCCTGTTAATTTCTTCTGTCAATGCTTTTTTTAACTTTTCAATACCCAATCCTTGTCTGGCGTTGATCGAAACTACCTTAGTTTCGAACTCTTTTTCTAAAGCTTTTACACTGATGCTTTTATTCTCCTTTTGGGCGACTTCTACCATGTTCAACGCCAGAATGGTAGGAATACCCAAGTCGATGACTTCCGTAAAAAGGAGTAGATTTCTTTCTAAGGTTGATGCATCAACAATTACAATAATGATATCGGGATAATCTTCTGATGTGCTGTCGCTGAGTACATCAAACACCACCCGCTCATCCATTGATCGTGGGTAAATACTATAGGTTCCGGGCAAGTCGATAACAATCGATGAATTACCATCAGGGAGTTTGAAAAAACCGAAGTTTTTATCCATTGTTACCCCTGGGAAGTTTCCTACCTTCTGTTTTAAACCAGTTAATTGGTTGAATAATGATGTTTTACCTGCGTTTGGATTGCCGACAAGTGCTATTTTCAGACCCTGCTTTTTCTCACTCATGAATTCCTTTTTATGTCAGTGAGATGGTTTTAGCTTCATCTAGACGAAGTGAAAGATTGTAGCCTGATACCCTGATGCAGATTGGATCACCAAATGGTGCTGCAAATTTCATTTCTACCACTGTACCAGGAAGCACCCCCATTTCCAGTAGTTTTAATGACAAATATTCATCATTAAAGCTCTTTACTACTCCTATCTCGCCTGGTTTCAGATCCGCCAATGAACGCATTCCATTTTATTTAGATTAATTATAAATAAGTCGTAAAAGTAGTAGTTTTAATAGTCTCTTGCAAGCTGAGAATATTATCAATGCTTTGGTTAAATACTGATTTCTATCAGGCTGGTTACTTAGGACTACCAAATAGTCTTATCCTTTAAATTTTAAGACAAATTCAGTTCCTTTATTAATTTCCGAGTGGACAGAGATCACTCCATTGTGTTTTCTCATTATCTGCTTAGACAAACTAAGACCAATACCGGATCCTGATTTTTTAGTGGTAAAAAATGGTATGAATATTTTATGGAGTGCCTCTTCTTCTATTCCTGACCCATTGTCTTTGACACTAATATGAGTTCTGCCGTCATCACTAATAAATGCATTGATTTTCAGGATCTTTCCTTCGCTTTTTTCATCTTCAGTCCCTAGTGCATGAATTGCATTTTTGACAATATTAATGAGTACTTGTTCGATTTGTTCTTTATCAGCACAGATGTTGAGGCCTTCAGGTTGTATATTGGTTTCCAAACTAATGTGTTCTTTTGCCATCTCGTATTTCATCAGATTGATGATATGCTCAATCAAAATACGGACTTCTACTTTTTCCAAATTTGGGATGGGTATTCTGGTAAGATTTCTGAAGTCACCGACAAATTTTATGAGGCTCTCACTTCTGTTGTGAATGGTTTTGACGGCCATGTAGAAATCCTGAACATCTTCATTGCTGATGTTACTAATTTCTAATCCACCTTTCAATTGAGCTTCCAATTCAGTTTCTACGGTAGCAGCCAAAGAAGAAATAGGTGTTACCGAATTCATGATTTCATGTGTTAAGACACGAATCAAATTTTGCCATGCATCCATTTCTTTTTCATCCAATTCACTTTTGATATTTTGGATCGAAATCAATTTAAATTCTTTGTTCATTTGAACCAGTTGGATCGCATATATTGAAAGCTGAACCTCTTCTCCGTCTTTTTCTATTTTTATTAAATCTCGACCGCCTGTTTGCAGGTCGAATAGACTGGCTACCAAATTTTCATTTAGGTCTCGTAATTGGTTGATGTTTTTTAAAATATCAACATTTAGGAGGTTTTTGGCCGCTGCGTTAATGATCTGAACTTCTCCTGATTTATCGAATGTAATGATTCCGATGGCAACATGATGTACAATTGTCCGCAAGTATTGATGTTGTGCCTCTTTTTCGGCCCTTATCTGACGAAATTTTTTAATGACATTATTAAACTCTTCATACAATTGATCTTGAGAAGTCCCTGTTTTTTTCGTAGTATAGGTATGTGAAAAGTCGTCGTATTTTATGGAGTTTAAAAAGCCTGAGAGCTCTTGGTTTGTTTTATCTAAAAACTTAATGAGTAGTTGAATTTCAAAACCCAGTGCA
>CAXBNB010000032.1:0-13573 GCA_963976505.1 uncultured Reichenbachiellaceae bacterium | reverse complement strand
ATACCACAGACAGCACTATGGTAGGACAGACTGCTGGTTTGGTTTTCAACTTATCTGGAGATACCATCACCTTTGAGGGTGATGATAAAACCTGGACGCGCATAGATGATGGAACACCAGGAGCGCTCGCAGGGGCTTACCTCATTACTGGAAGGAAACAAGATGGAGAAATCTCCAAGAGAACACCAGGAGTGCGAAGGACTATGAAAATTTTATCTGGCACTCGTTTTCAGTGGATTGCTTACAATACAGAAACCACCAAATTTTCAGGAACTGGTGGAGGTACTTATACCGCCGAAAATGGTGAGTATGTCGAGACCATTGAGTTTTTCTCTAAAGACGGAAGCAGAGTAGGAGCAGTGTTGCCTTTCAAATATGAAATAATAGACAAGGAATGGCATCATAGCGGATTGAGTAGCAAAGGTGATCCCATTTATGAAGTATGGACCCCACGAGATATGCTTGATCAAGGCGAATCTCAATAGTGGTCATTCGTTATTTGAATAAAAAACCACTGAAATGAAAGAAATCAAGAAGGAAGACCTAAACCAGGAAGTTTATGATTTGTTTGATAGTTATGTGCATAGCAAAATTGACCGAAGAAAGTTTGTCAACAAACTATCCGCTCATGCAGTGGGAGGCTTAACTGTCTCTTCAATTTTAGCCTTCCTTTTACCCAAATATGCCGAAGCACAGCAAGTGAAACCAGATGATAATAGGCTGGAATCTGAGTATCAGGAATACCACTCTCCGAAAGGCGCTGGGAAAATGAGAGGTTTGTTGTCAAGGCCTGCCAATAGCTCGAAAAAGATTCCGGGTATAATAGTAGTTCATGAAAATAGGGGACTCAACCCGCATATCGAAGATGTAGCCCGCAGGGCGGCTTTAGAAGGGTTTATTGCTTTTGCTCCTGATGCGCTGTTTCCATTGGGTGGCTACCCCGGTACTGATGATGAGGGCAGAGAAATGCAACGGAAAAGAGACAGGGATGAGATGTTGCAGGATTTTATTGCTGCTTATGACTACCTGAAAAACCATAAAGAGTGTAATGGAAATATAGGAGTCGTTGGATTTTGCTTTGGAGGTTCTATTTCCAATAGTATGGCCGTCAATGTTCCTGAGCTGAAAGCAGCAGTTCCTTTTTATGGCGGTCAACCTGATGCAGCTGACGTACCTAAAATTAACGCACCCTTGTTATTGCATTTCGCTGGTTTGGATAAAAGGGTAAATGCAGGTTGGCCGGCTTACGAAGCTGCCCTCAAGCAAAACAAAAAAGAATACACGGCTCACATCTATGAGGAGGTAAACCATGGTTTTCATAATGATACAACTCCACGTTATGATGAGAAGTCTGCTAAACTAGCTTGGAATCGGACAATAGATTTCTTTAAAGAAAAGCTGGTTTAAATTACCGAGTGGTATTTTCAAGTACAACGACAGATGGTCCTGTTGACAGCCATTCTTTCCCCAATCCGGTGGTATCTCCTTGCGCAAGAAAGTACACAAAAGATCCCAGTGCCAAGTCAATGTCTCCATCATCATCAATGTCTCCTGCATCCATTACTATCCATCTGCCTTTGGTTGCCTCAGGAAAGGAATAATCGCCAAATTCTAAATTTCCTTTATTCTCTAGGTAAATAAAACTTTCTTCAGGATAGCTGTAGTAGTCAGGAAAAAATGAGATCGCCGCTATATCCAAATCTCCATCTAAGTCATAATCTTCCGCTATTGCTTTGTAAGCACCGTTGAGCGGGTAGAAAAAGGACTGTGTGAAATTGAATGTTCCATCATTTAGATAGATGTAAATGCCATGGTAGTCCTTCAAAATCGGCGTTTGGTCTGCATTGTCTCCGCTGACGTAGATGAGGTCGTCATGACCATCACCATTGAAATCTGCTAAATCAATATTTTGTGATCCCATAAGCGGAAGAAACGACAACAACCTCTTTGCTTTGAAAGCTCCATTTCCTTTGTTTTCATATAAAAAAGCACCTTCATCTCCTTGAGACATCAGCACGAGAATGTCGTTCTGGCCGTCTTTGTTTACATCTTTAATGATGGCTTTGATTGCACCGGGTTTGCTGGATAGCAATTTAACAGCATATTTATCATTCCCTTTGTTTTCAAACCAAACCAATTTTCCAGTGTGGTTGCCGTATTCACATGCCACAATATCTTCTTTCCCATCATTATTCAAATCCCCATAGGCCATAAACACAGGCCTTTGTAAGTTAGAAATCAGTGCATTGGCCACATTGTAATTTTGTCCCTTTTCTTTTCTGAATACCTTTTGCAGTCCGCCTTCTGGAGCATCGTGAGGAAATATACTTTTACCCGCAGTAGTCAGATAGATTGTGTCAGACTTTTCATAGTAATGTACGGGTGTTGTATTGAATGTCAGGCTGTAATCGAGCTTTAGATCAGGGGTAAGAAAAGTCAAACTGTTTTTATCACGTTTGCCATCACTAAACACAATTCCTCTTTTGTTGGGAAGGATTTTGACCATGGCAGTCAGTGGAGGTCGGTGAGAAAAGGCTGTTTCTTTGTACTTAAAATGCGTCAAACCCATTTGGATTTTTTTCTCTCGCTTGGGAGGTGAAATACTATCTGGAGCATTTTCCAAGTAATAATCTACTATTTTCTTCCAATCAGCTTGAGCCATCACAGGCTGTTCAGGGAATATATTGGCCTTTCGGATCAGCATTCCACCAATTCCCGGATCAAACAGACTATCAGGTTGATGTGCTCCTTTAAATAGGCCTAACCTATGTCCCATGGCAGGAAGTACGTCTTTCTTCCAACTCGATTTTGGAAGCAATTCCGGTTTTACAAAACCATGGCATCTCCCACAATGCGCTTTAGCGAGCTCAGCCCCAGTAAGCACCGAAGCTGGGATTTCTTTGCGTTGGGGTTTGCTGGTTTCTTGTTTTTTAGCGCATGAAAAAAACAAACCAACTACCAAGCACCATGGAATTAATTGCTTCATAAAAAAATGTAACTATTCAACTAAATATTGTTTTGTTGTCATTGTTAAAAGATGAGAACATGTTTCTCAATGGACAGAAATCTTCATTAATACCTGCTATTAGCAAGAAAGGACGCTCTTCCATCGAATTGACAAAGAAGGTTTATTAATATCAAATTTGCATTATTGAATAGTATTAAATTTAATTTTCTTAAAATAAACATAAAAAATTGTTAGGGTAGGATTTTCACTTGTTAGTGAAATATTGTTCACTCACAAAATTCAATAATAGAATCCTTTGCTCCATTAACCCCATTTTTTAGAGCGGTGTTATAATCCTTGCAGGCCTTGTCATGCATATTTAGATTGAGATAGGCATTGCCTCTATCCAGGTATACTTCAAAATTGGTTGAGTCAATTTCTAAAAGTCTTGTAAAATCATTTATAGCAAGTTGATCGTTTTCTAAATCATAAACATGAATGGAGCCTCTTATGTATAATGCATGTTTATTGAATGGATCTATATTCAATGCTTTATCTAGATCTTGGATGGCCTTTTCGAACTCAGCCATCTCAAAAAAGCAGTACCCTCTTTGAATATAGGCAAATAGATTATTGTTTTCGATTTTTAAGGCATTTGTATAATCATTTATTGCTAGTTCGAATTTCTGTATTGACGAGTACACCAACCCTCTTTCGACAAATATTTCTGGGAATATATTTGGAATTTTTTTAATCAAATGGTTGAAATCAGTTAACGATTTGTCATATTCCTGAATGTTAGAAAATATCCGGCCTCTTAGATAGTAAGCATCTAAATATTCCGGATTAAGCCATTGATATATCTCCATCCTCAAAGTTTTTCAGTGCAGAGTTATATTGCCCTTCGAATAGACCAACTTCTTTTTGTGCCATGCAACAGTGAGAACCAAGCATTAAAACTATAAGTAGAAATGAATTTATGGTAATTGACATAAGTTTATTTGTAATACTACTACTCTCCAGTAAATTTTGCTTCTCTTCTTTCTACGAAAGACTGGATGCCTTCTTGAGCATCTTTAGAGTGCATTAGCTTTTGCAGTAAAGGCATCAAGTCTGCTTTCGCTGCTTCATAGCCTTGCTCGAAAGTCTTGGTGGCGTTGATCAATGTCGCTTGTACACCCAGAGGAGCTTGTTTGGCGATGGTGTTGGCAACTTTAAGTCCTGTGTCGTAAGGGTTGTCGGATACTTCTTGCACCAAACCAATTCTTAAAGCCTCATTTTCGTCGAATGAATCACCTGTGAGCAGGTAGCGCATGGCATTGCCCCAGCCGCACCTTTGCGCAAATCGAATGGTCGCTCCGCCGAAGGGAAAGATGCCCCTTTTGATTTCAATTTGTCCAAATTTGGTGTCTTTTCCAGCAATACAAATGTCATTGGCCAATATTAATTCTATGGCAATGGTGAGTGCATACCCCTGTACAGCAACTACCATTGGTTTAGTGCGTTTTCTGCCTATTAGTTGTACTGGATCAACCGTTTCATCTCCAAATAGCGTAGCTCCTTTTCCGATGTGTTTTGCCACATCCGCCAAGTCCAACCCTGCTGTAAAATGTTTTCCCTTGGAAAATAAAAAACCACACCTCAGGGTTTTATCATCTTCCAACATAGTATATGCCTGAGCTAACTCTTGTAGCATTTGAAAGGTAAAGGCATTCATTTTATCATTGCGATTGAGCTCAATCAGTAAGAGGTGGTCTTTTACTTCTGTTTTGATGAAATCCATATTTCTGTTAAGTATAAATGAAGAGATTAAATGCTTTTGGAGTGAAGATAGTAATTATTATGATGGTTGCCGAACATGCAATTATAGTTTTTGTTTACCGGATTGCTACAAGAGATGAAGACCTGAATCATCTTCTATAATACTCACGAAGTGCTTGACGTCTGTCTTTTTCTTTTTTTAATTCCCTGTAAACACTGGGTTCAGCTACTCTTTCTGCACAATCTGGAGCATTACACCTTTCACAGGTATCGTTCACCATTTTAGTGTCGATACTCGTGTCGGATAGGAACTTAACTTTTTCTTTTACATCGTCACCTATCCTGATGCCAAGAGCCAAACTGCTATTGACTCCAGGAGTTGGGCTCAACGGACGAGCTAATGACAGGACCAAAAACTCTTCTCCGGTTTCGTAGTATTTATCAATCTGCACACCACCCAATTCTGTATTATTACTTTCAGCTTTTTGGTTTTTGGCCAACTCATCTAGAATGGATATAAACATCCACCTGCGGCAAAAATGCTCCTGCAATACCGTACCTCTGGGAGTGTGTTCCCTAGCGATATGCAGTTCTTTGCTCAAGGTATAATTTCCTGAGAAGGGTACATTGTGAAACCTGAAAAAGAACAGTTCTTTGAACCCAAAGTATTCGGGCAATAAGTTGGTCATGCGTTGCAATACCATTTCAGGGGTAGCATTGTAACTCATCATGGTGTCGATCAGGATATTGGGTTCCCAATGTGGTTTATTGAAAAAGACTTTCAGGTCACTCAGAAAGGATTTGCGATTGATGAGAATGGCGAGCGCAAAATAGGACGCTTTAAAATTGTTAATTACCTGATCAAAAGAGGAGACATCCACCCATGGAGAAGTTAAGGTTCTTTCTTTTAGTCCGAGGTAGGCATGCCCGATTTCTTTTGCCAAATTAAATCCTCTCTGCCTTGAATTCAATGCTGTATTTAAAGTGAGTCTGGTTTTTCGTCTTTTTCCGAGTTTCACGATCGACCTCATATCGCTTAAAGATTCATTGCTTGCAAAGTCATCGTAAATGATTTTGTAATTGAATTCATTTGTCAATAGGTTTTCAAGGTGCCGAGTGGTCAATGGTGATTTGATGTCGATTTTATAATCGCTGATGAATTGCTCAGCAGCTTGCTCCAAATCATCAAAGTAATTGTTGTGGATCTCCTGATAGGAGCGCATCACAGAGAAATAGAAAGTTTCTACCCGAAGGTCGTAATTCCTACTGATTTCTAAGAGTGTACCAATAAAGGCGTTCAATTTGGAAGGCGCATTAGATAGTAACTCAAGTAATTTTCCCGGTTCAAGTCCGAACATCTCCAAAGGCAATTCTGACAATATGCCTGATTGGAGTAATTCTACCAATGGAGATAGTTTGTTATCGAGGTGTTCCGAAACCATCTCCTCATCAGATACATCCAAAGCTTTGGAAAGTGAGCTGATTTTATCAGGTCGGGGAAATTTCTTCCCTTTTTCTATTTCATTGAGATAGGAAACCGAAATGCCACTCAGGTCTGACAGGGTTTGAAGAGAATAATTTTTACTGCTTCTGTAGTGCCTGAGCTTGATACCAAAAATGAGTTTCTTGTATTCCTTACTTAATGCCATGATTTACTGTTGGGTAATAATTTAGCTGAATAAACCTTTTGCAAAGGATTTTGTGTAATTATTTCAATTCGGATTTTCCTTCCAGTAGTTTCATCAGGGCTACTAAATGGGAGAACAGCACAGCAGGTACTATGAAAGTAGGCAGCCAGATATATGGAAAATAAAGAACGCCTATGTTGGGCATATCAAAAGCAAGTTTTTGAAAAGGAAATGGAGCAGAAAGGATGGCATGCCCTACGATATTGAACAACAAGCCAAGGGCGATAATGTTCCAAATAATTGCTAAGAGCCTTCTTTTATGTCTAAAGCCCACTGCAAAAATTGCAATAAATGGAGCTGTGACACCTGACAAAATATCGTAATTGATGCCCTCAAATGTCATGAGTTCAGGAACTAATCCACCAAGAAAGAGCCACCAAAGCACCATCTCTACTGGCACGCGCACCGTGTGCAAATAGGTCAATGTAGTGATTGGCATATTTTTGATGTAAGTCCTGCTTTTTTTGTTGAGACATAGGATCAGTATGGCGAGCATCGGTGGCAGTATACCAAAGACCAACCTTGGAGGCATTGCTTCAAAATTTAAATAAAAATGGTTGTTAGCCAGTAATGCAGTTAAAAACAACCACGCTAATATGAGTGAGCCAACAATATTGGCTGTATTAGCTTTTTTATTGCCTTGAGCTTGTCTTATGCTAGAGTAAATAAATACAAAAGTGGCGATCGTGGTGAGTATAAATACCGGACTGACATAAACCGGAATTTTATCCATGCTAGTGATTATTGATGACAAACTAAGTTAATAATTATATTATTATGTTTGCCTAATAGTGGTGAAATTTTTAAATCACCAAAGAGAAATATCTAGGATGATTCAATGGAGTTTGAAGAATTAGTTGACAAGCTTAAAGACGAGTTGCAAAAGCCTTTGCCGGGAATGAAGGGTCAAATTAAAATGGCTCCTAAGCCTGTAAATGATACTCGTTTTAATTTCGATCATTTGGATGATGTGAAACTAGGTGGGGTTTTGATTTTGTTGTACCCAAAAAATGGGTCTATATATATACCACTAACCGAAAGGAATAAATATCCTGGTGTGCATAGTGGTCAGATTTCTTTGCCTGGCGGCAAAAAGGAAAGACAAGACGCTGACCTTATTGACACTGCAATTAGAGAAACTACTGAAGAAATAGGAGTGCCGTCAGAAGCTATGCATGTGTTGGGTAACTTGTCCGAATTGTACATTCAGGCGAGTAATTTTAAGGTCTTGCCTACAGTAGGTTATGTTACCCAAAGCCCCGAATTTATTAATGACGAAAGAGAAGTTGCCAATCTTTTGGAGGTGAGCTTGGATGAATTAATGAATCCTGAAATTCAGTTTTCAAAACAGATGAAGGTGAGGAGTGACCTAGAACTGTATATTCCTTATTTTGATGTGCAAGATCAAATGGTATGGGGGGCTACTGCCATGATATTGAGTGAATTTATAACTGTATTGAATCGAATAAACTGACTATGGAAGAATCTACACCATTAATTACCAATGATGCCGTTGTATTAGGGATATTATTGCTTTTGCTTGGATTCGTTTTTAAGACATCTTCTTCAGATATCCCATTCTGGAAAAAATTCTATTCTTATGTGCCCTCATTACTGGTCTGTTATTTCTTGCCTTCTGTATTCAATTCATTAGGAATCATTGATGGGGATCATTCCCAATTATATTTTGTTACGTCGAGGTATATGTTGCCTGCTTGTTTGGTTTTACTCACCATAAGTACGGATTTTAAAGAAATCCTGAAACTTGGATCTAAAGCTGTAATCATGTTTTTGACTGGTACAGTTGGGATTCTTATAGGAGGGCCAATAGCCATTCTCTTTTTTTCTTATGTTGCCCCATCTGTGATTGGAGCAGAATCCGAAGAAGTATGGAGAGGAATGACAACAGTGGCAGGGAGTTGGATAGGTGGAGGAGCCAACCAAGCTGCAATGAAAGAAGTATTCCAAGTAGATGATAATTTGTTTTCAAAAATGGTAACAGTAGATATCATAGTTGCTAATATTTGGATGGCATTTTTACTGATTGGTGCAGGGAAATCCAAGTTGATGGATAAATACTTGAATGCTGATTCGTCTGCCATTGAAGAAGTGAAAAACAAGATGGAAAAGTACAGTGCAAGTATCTCTAAAATACCCACATTATCTGATCTCATGATTATTTTGGCAGTAGGTTTCGGTGTGACTGGGTTTGCTCATTTAGTCAGTGACTGGATAGCTCCTTATCTATTGGAAAATTACCCAGGGTTGAAACAATACAGCCTTACTTCAGGGTTTTTCTGGTTGATAGTAATTTCAACCACAATGGGTTTGATATTGTCATTTACGCGACTCAGGAAATTGGAAGGCGTAGGTGCATCGAAGGTGGGAAGTATTTTTATATACCTGCTGGTAGCTACCATTGGAATGAAAATGAATGTTCTGGCAATCTTTGAATCACCCGGACTATTTTTAGTTGGAATAGTTTGGATGTTGGTTCATATTTCTCTCTTGCTGATAGTTGCAAAAATAATAAGGGCACCCTTTTTCTTTGTGGCAGTCGGTAGTCAGGCAAATGTGGGTGGAGCTGCATCTGCCCCTGTGATGGCATCCGCCTTTCACCCATCATTGGCTCCTGTTGGCGTACTACTGGCTGTTTTGGGCTATGCACTAGGCACCTATGCAGCATATCTCTGTGGAATATTGATGCAATATGTTTCCCAATAAAAAAGCTTGATGGATTATTATTTTTCTGACGCAACCTTTTTCACCAAGGTTCAGGTATAGACTTTTAGTAAGGAATTAGTTAGTAATTTCAATACACCAAGGATCAAACGGACTGTTCTGTTTTTTTTACTACAGATTGTATTTCTAAATAATCATGTTATGAAAATCTCTACCACCAATTATTTACTTGCAGCGGTCTCGTTTATGTTTCTTACCTCTTGCGGTGAAGGTGAAGAACCAAAAATCGATTGCTTGGCTTCTGGATTTTCTGTAGCTGCTACTGTTACAAATACTGAGACTTGTTCATCAGCAGGGGCTTTTACAGCAGCATCATCAGGTGGTGTTGGAAAGATTGAATATAGTATTGATGGAAGTAGTTTTCAAGTAGCATCAACTTTTGATAACTTATCATCAGGAAATTATACGCTAACTGGAAAAGATGAAAATGGCTGTACGGCCACTACTTCTTTAAGTATAGTCTCGGATGTTAGCACTATTTCATTATTCGTAGAAAAACAAAATTCAGGTTGTGGTACTTCTAATGGTTCAATTGAAATAACTGCTTCAGGAGGAGAAGGCAGTTATTCATACAAAATAAATGAGGGTGATTTCAGTTCATCAAATCAATTTTCTTCCCTTTCTTCTGGAAATCACAATGTAATGGTGAAGGACGCCAATGGGTGTCAAATTACGGAAACAATTTCATTGCTATCAGGAATAAGTTATGCCTCCAGTGTAAAAGCTATAATTGATACTAAGTGTGCGACTTCAGGGTGTCATGTGGCAGGGACAGGTAGACAAAATTTCACCATATTCGCAACAGTGCAAAGCAATGCTGCTGCTATTAAGACACGCACCCAAAATGGAAGTATGCCTCAAACAGGTTCAATCACTGCGGATCAAAAAGCCATGATAGCTTGCTGGGTAGATGATGGAGCACTGAATAATTAACTTTAAAATGAATACAATGAAACATTCACTTACAATATTATTGTTTTTCCCACTTCTAGTGTTTGGTCAGAAATTCACTTCTGATACGTCATACATTCGATTTTATTCCAGTGCACCTATTGAAGACATTAAGGCAACCAATGAGACAGCCAAAAGTGTAATTGATTTGGAGAATGGTCAATTTGTTTTTGCAGTTCATATCGAAGATTTTCAGTTCGATAAATCTTTGATGCAAGAACATTTCAATGAAAATTATTTGGAATCTGATAAATACCCGAAATCAACATTCAAAGGAAAGATTGTTGATTGGGAAAACAAAGAGGGCAAGCAAGAGGTAGAAGTGAAAGGCGAATTGAGTATTCATGGTGTGAGCAAGAAAGTAACACTAACTGGAAGCATTGATGTTGCAGCATCATTGGTTAAGGTAGAATCTGTATTTACGGTTAAATTGGAGGATTATAAAGTGAAAATACCTAAAGCAGTTTTTTACAACATAGCTGAAGAAGTAGAAGTGACTGTTAAATTTGATTACAAACCTTACCAGAATTAGACCACTGAAAATATGCTTAAGAATATTACACTTTTATGTTTTTCCTTGATGTGTACATTGCCCTTGGTTGCACAAGACGACCTGATGAGTATTTTGGAAGAAAGTAATGACGATTCCGAAACAAGAGTGGTGTCAGCTACATTCAAAAGTACAAGGCTGGTGAATGGACACACCACAGAAATGAGGCCGTCAGGGGTACTTGAATTTATTATTTCACACAGGTTTGGAAGGTTAAATGAAGGTGTTGGCCAATTGTTTGGATTGGATGACTCACAAGTAAGGATTGCGTTGGAATATGGGATTTGGGATAAATTAAATGTTGGGTTTGGTAGGTCATCTGTGGGAAAGATTTTGGATGGTTTTTTGAAATATCAAGTATTAAGACAGACCAAAAGTGGGAAAATGGTACCCATATCACTGACAGCTTTTACCAGTGTTGCGGTCGCTACAGGGCCTGGTGCTTTTTTAGAAAGCTCAATTGATAATAAGTTTTCACAAAGACTTAGTTATAGCTACCAACTATTGGCAGCCCGTAAGATGAATAGCAACTTGTCACTGCAGGTGATGCCCACTATGATCCATCGCAATTATGTCTTTACTGCTGAAGATCCAAACGATGTGTTTGCTTTGGGATTTGGAGGGAGGTACAAACTGACCAATCGACTTACTTTGAATGCCGAGTACTACCATCAATTGGCAGAGCATAGCGACGAATATTACAATTCATTTTCCATAGGATTTGATATTGAAACCGGCGGTCATGTTTTTCAATTGCACTTGACCAATTCTCGTTCTATGATTGAAAAAGGTTTTGTCGCAGAGACAAGTGGCAGGTGGGCAGATGGAGCCATACACTATGGATTCAACATCTCCAGGGTATTTAACTTGAAAGCAAAAAAATAGAAATTAGGTTTATTGGTATGATTGTGAAAAACGCTGCTAATTTGTGGCGTTTTTCATTTACCCTTAACTTAGCGGTCATGCTATCAAATCAATATACAATGTCCAAAGCCGGTTCTATTTCAAACCTCAAGTTGAAGGAGGTGGAAATAGGCGATCCAGAGGCAAGTCAAGTACAAATAACGGTGAAAGCTGTAGGTTTAAATTTTGCGGATATTTTTGCCATGCATGGTTTATATAGCGCCACGCCGAAAGGAAGCTTTGTGCCGGGATTAGAATTTTCTGGAGTAGTGGAGAAAATTGGTGACAAGGTAACTGATTTCAAAGTAGGAGACCGAGTGATGGGAGTGACCAAGTTTGGTGGTTATGTTACACATATCAATCACGACCAGCGGTATATCTCTCACCTGAAAGATGACTGGAGTTTTGAAGAAGGAGCCGCTTATTTGGTTCAGGGACTCACTGCATATTATGCATTGGTTTCTCTTGGCAACATACAGGACCAATCCACCGTGCTGATCCATAGTGGAGCAGGAGGAGTAGGGATTATGGCCAATCGGATTGCCAAACAATTCAATGCGTTTACAATAGGTACAATAGGAAGTGACCGCAAAACGGAGGTACTCAAAAATGAAGGTTTTGATGAAATAATTGTCAGAGGAGCTGATTTCAAGGAAAAACTAGCCAAATCCCTGAGTGGAAAGGATTTGAATATTATTGTCGAAACCATCGGTGGTAAAATCTTTAAAGAGGGGTACAAACAACTTGCGCCACAAGGAAGAATGGTGGCAGTAGGTGTATCTCAGTTCGCTTCTCCCGGTAAAATTCCCAACTACTTAAAACTGATCTGGCATTACCTGAATAGACCAAAAATTGATCCGCAGGAAATGATACAGGAAAACAAAGGAGTTTTGGGTTTCAATTTGATTTGGCTTTATGACCGAGTGCATTTGATGAATGATATGCTCAAAGAAATGTCACAAATGGATTTGGGTAAACCAATGGTTGGCAAGACATTTACTTGGGATCAGATGTTTGATGCCATTAAATTTTTTCAGTCCGGAAATTCCACTGGAAAGGTCGTTGTTACTATTTAATTTACAAATAAAAGATTGCTATGAATTTGGTAATAGACATTGGAAATTCTGATGTGGTTTTTGGGCTTGAGGAAAAAGGAGATTATCCATATATATGGAGGATACAGAGTGACACTGGTAAAATAGCAGCGGAATACGAGATCAAATTACGTCAGTTCTTTTTGGAAAATGACGTCAGCATAGACCTGGTTGAAGCGGTCTCGATCAGCAGTGTAGTGCCGGATATGAACGAAACTATTTTACAGGTATGTTCGAAGCTTTTTGCTCCTAAACCATTTATGATCAATGGAGAAGTTATAGCTAAAATGGATTTTGAAATCGACAATCCATATGAAATAGGAACAGACCTTGCCTCCAACGCCTTTGGAGCTTTTACCAAATATGAGCAGGCATGTATTGTAGTGGATTTTGGTACAGCACTGACCTTTACTTCTGTGTCTGGAAAGGGAAAAATACTGGGAGTTGCCATTGCTCCTGGAGTGAAAACAGCCATGAAGGCCTTGTCTTCGAATACAGCAAAATTACCAGAGATTCCTCTTGAAATACCAACAAAACTGATAGGGAGAAATACTATAGAGGCCATGCAATCGGGTATCATGCAGGGATATGTTGGTTTGGTCAAGCACATGATCGAAAAGACCAAAGAAGAGATGAATGATAGCCCGAAAGTCATAGCTACAGGTGGACTTTCATTTATTTTTAAGCCATTGTTGCTTGAAGTGATTGATGAAATAGTACCTCATTTGACATTGGATGGTGTCTTGGCTATTAGGAATAAAGTGAGGTAATTCTTATGGTTTCTATGCATTCACCCAATCTATGAGTGAATGCTTGATAATTCTACTGACCATTATTGAGTTTCTTCCAGAACTTCTTTAGGAAAATCCATTCCATACATGCTTTCCAGTGTTTGGGTAAACAAGTCAAACTCGGCTTCTCCACAATGCAATTCTTC
>CAXBNB010000031.1:0-13701 GCA_963976505.1 uncultured Reichenbachiellaceae bacterium | reverse complement strand
CCAGACCTGCACCATACATGGTTGAGGCGGGCCCTCTATACACTTCGATTCCATCAAGTGTTGAGAAATCGATATCCTCTAGAGTGGTTTCCCCCTCTCCTGTCGAAAGTGGTATATCATCTATATATGCTTTGATCTTATTTGTAGCGAAAGGCGACCTAGAGCCTATCCCCCTGATAGTGATTCTATTGGTGTTTAATGCACCAGATTGCATGTAAACACCAGGCACAGAATTTAAGACAGGCTGCAAATAAAGTCCATTGGCCTGGTCCAACACTTTAGGCTTAATCTCGGATACTGATCCGGCAAAATCTTTTTTTTTGTTTTCAAAAATATCAGTAGTAACGATCACTTCGCTCAATATGATGTCGCTGGGTACGTTTGTTGAATCTGATTTTGTCTGGGCAAAGAGTATGAATGGCATCAATACCATCACACTTGTAATTATTTTTCTCAATTGCATTATTTTTTTATACCAATAACTAGTAACGATTGTTCAAATGTAGAACAAATTAACATCAAACCTTATAGCGTTAATCAAACTGAAACTTCTATTTCTTGTTCAACGAAAGTGATACCATAAGTCTTCAATGCTGCTAAAACCGGTTCATAAATTTCTTTTTCAGTAGGGATTTTTACACCCTTGACTTTTAATTTTCCACTCAATATCAACTTAGCGGTAACAGCCAGTGGCAGCCCTACTGTCTTCGACATGGCGGTATTGGTAGCATCTGTGCCTTTAATCACCATGTGCGACTGTATTTCCCTTTCTTCATTGTCCTGAACAAACTTAAATTTATGCCACATCACGATCATGTCTTGCTCATCTGATTGAATCGTTCATTTCTTTTTTAAAATTTGCTCCAAAATTTGGGCAGGGGTTCCCTTTTGCAACCCCACTGGTTGGTCACTAAAAATTTCCAGCCATTTGAGTTTGTACATGATCTCAGAATCTAGTTCGAGGTTCATATAATGAGCTAATTTAAGCTCAACGGAATCATATGGATTATACGACAAAAATGAATTGATAAACTGTCGGTGGGTCATAACCGCCACATCTTCCATTTCGTAACTATCGTCAGTTGCGCCAAGCTGAACAAAAACATCCCATGCTTTGCAAAAACCCGGACGCCTCAAAGTGCCTCTGTACAGCGTCTTGATCCCTTGCAGTTTATATGCTTCCAAATATTTCAAAGAGTTGCGATTGGCATACCCCTCAAAATGACCATATTCTGGAATGTAGATTATTTCCGTTCTTTTAAAAAGTTTTTGATAAGGAATGTACTTGTACGTTCCTTCTTGGATAAATTTCACATTGCCTTGCCCAGCCATCACTACATTCCGAGGGTTCCAAGTAAATTTATATTCCCATGGATTGTCATTATTTGATGGAGACAAAAGCCCCCCTGTAAAGGTCTCGAAAGAATTGAGTGTGTTTCCTTCACTTCTGATCCTGTCCAATATTTGCATGGCTGACATGTGATCTATTCCTGGGTCAAGCCCCATTTCCATAATCAAACAAGCATTGTTTTTCTCAAATGATTCGGAAAGTACTTTTATCTCAGGCGTTACGTAAGATGCGGTAAGCATATTAATGCCATTTTCTGCACAAACCCTAGCAACATTTAAATGAAATAGCGCAGGAAGCATTGAAATCACCAAGTCATATCCTTTGATAATTTCTGTGGATTCACCTGATTTTATGTCAAATTTGATACCACTGGCATTCTTATGTGAACCCACCTTTTCTACCGCCAAAGTTTCATCAATATCCCCAATGGTGACATACCAATCATTAGCTGCAGCATGCTCCAACATAAAGTGGATCAGTGTAGATGCAGACCTTCCGGCTCCAAGGATTAGGACTTTTTGCATAGCGTATAGTTGATTTTTTTAATCTGTGAATAGTTAGCAATTTATGTGATAATTACCCTCTGTTCAAAACATTTTCGCTAAATATTGAGTAATATCGTACCCTTGATTTTGATTATCGTGAAGAATTAAACACTGGGTTAACTTTTTGAGAAATGGGAAGAAAAATTAAGTACGAGTTTGACGCTGAGATTTTCAATATTGATGAACTAAACGAAGTAGAAACTACTTTGGTAAACAAGGCGAAAGAGGCCTTGAAAAATGCTTATGCGCCGTATTCTGATTTTTTTGTAGGCACTGCAGTACTGTTGGATGATGGCAGTATTGTTCTAGGTAGCAATCAAGAAAATGCAGCTTATCCATCTGGACTTTGTGCTGAACGGGTAGCACTCTTTTACATTGGAGCCAACTATCCGGGTAAAACAATATTGCAAATAGCAGTAGCCGCAAAACCTAAAAATGCAACCGAGTATGTGCAAGCCGGGCCGTGCGGCAGCTGCCGTCAAGTTATCCTTGAATACAGAAGTAATCAGGATCAACCTATAGACTTGTTGCTTGTCCAACCTGACAGTGAAGTATTGAAAATGGAAGTAAACGACCTCCTACCTTTTTCTTTTAACAAAAGCTCCTTGCTAAAGTAGCCTGCGCTTAGTCCTTTTTCTCGAATTCTCTAACTGACTTTTTGATAATATCGCAGCACTCATGAAGCTGTTCTTCAGTCATAACAAGTGGTGGAGCAAATCTTATAATATTTCCATGTGTTGGCTTGGCCAGTAATCCATTTTCTTTGAGAAGCATACAAATATCCCAGGCTGTAGTACTTTCCGGTGAGTCATTGATCACAACCGCGTTAAGTAAACCTTTGCCTCTCACAGTGGCAATTAAATTAGAACTTTCTACCAGTGTATGCATCCTTTCTCTAAAAATAATTCCAAGCTTTTCGGCGTTGGTTGCCAGATTTTCATTTTTCACTACGTCTAATGCCGCCATGGCAACTTTGGCAGCCAATGGATTCCCTCCAAAAGTAGAACCATGCTGACCAGGGCGAATTACATTCATGATGGCATCATTTGCCAAAACTACCGAGACAGGGTACACTCCACCCGATATCGCCTTGCCTAAAATAAGAACATCCGGTTTTACATGCTCATGGTCACACGCCAATAATTTTCCTGTTCTGGCTATACCCGTTTGAACTTCGTCTGCCACAAAAAGCACATTGACTTCCTTGCATGCCTGATAGGCATCTTTTAAATAACCATCATATGGAACGTAAACTCCTGCCTCACCTTGAATTGGCTCAACGAGCATTCCTGCTACATTATCCTGTTTCAAGGCTTCTTTCAAAGCATCTATATCATTGTATGGAATTTTGACAAAACCCTCGGTATAAGGGCCGAAATTTTTTCTCGCAACCTGATCATTTGAAAATGAAATGATCGTGGTAGTTCTACCATGAAAATTATTCTCACAGACTATTATTTTAGCTTCATTCTCTGGAATGCCTTTTACTTCATAAGCCCACTTTCTGGTGAGTTTTATGGCAGTTTCGACTGCCTCCGCTCCTGTATTCATCGGAAGTACTTTGTCAAAACCAAAGTATTCTGAGATGTACTTTTCGTACTCTCCTAGTACGTCATTGTAAAATGCTCGTGACGTAAGTGTCAATGTTTCTGCCTGTAATTTGAGAGCTTCTACAATTTTTGGATGGCAATGACCTTGATTGACTGCTGAGTATGCCGATAGAAAATCAAAGTATTTTTTGCCTTCCACATCCCATACATATACTCCTTTACCTTTTGAAAGTACTACAGGAAGTGGGTGGTAATTGTGTGCGCCATACTTGTCTTCTAACTCAATGGCCTCTTGAGTGGTTGTTCCTTGTATCATTTGGGTTGTTTTTAGTTGTTTGCTTTGTATAGCAAAACAAAATTACACAACCCAGCAGTCCTCATGTGTGTATTTCATAAAAAACCGTATGCTACAACCTCAAATGCATTGGCTCATCTATTAAAAAGCCCGGAAACTTCAATATTTAAATTTATTCCCATCATTATCGGTAATATCTATCAACTCTTGACCATCGGAAAGAGTAATCACGTTAAAACCAGTTAATTCAATTTGATTGCTGAGCAATTCGGTGATTTCCATGGTACGTCCGGATAATTCCTGAAGTTCGATGGTCATATCATTATTCTTCAAAATACTGAGGGTGATATTCGAGTCTTTAGAATAATTTTTTAAGACCTCTTTAAATCCAAAATTCGTTTGGTACCACCGTACACCCGTTTCCAAATCTGAAGTTGTAATAGAAATAAAGTTTGCTTTAAAGTAATTGATAGTTGGAATCTGATCTTTACTCGCCTGAAACAGCTTCACTCTATTGCCATCAGGGTCTGCAAGCACCACTGTTTTGGTCTTATAGTCCATATCAAATCCTGGCTCTTTTAACCTCCTGATTTCACGCCCTTCATACTGATACATCAAGCTATCAAGGTCGTTGCATAAAAATCCCAACTCATAAAATCCATTAATACGCTCCTTATTTGGTGTCATTCTTACCTGACTCGCTGTAATGGTTTGTTTGGCAGTAACAATATGAAGGGTAAAATCTCCATTTTCAAGAATTACAAATTCTCTATGCTTAGATTTTGTTACTTTAAAATTCAAATGTTTTGCGTACCATTTTGCCGATTGAAAGACGTCCCTTGCCATCATTTTCACCTCAAACAAATGGACAGGTTTTTCAGGGTTGATATTTTGGGCATAGCCCTCAACTGTAATTAGAAAAACAAGTAGGGAAAAGTAAATAAGAGAAAATTTCATTCAGTGAATAATAAGATCATTTGTCATACCATTTCCTTAACCTTACGTCAATGGAATTGTTTTGTGAAATTACTAATTCTTTGAATTTATCAACATCACTGTAGCCGCCTTTTCCTCGAAAATGATAAGGATATACAATCTGTGGCTCAAACTCAACAACCGCACTCGCAGCAGCATCTACATCCATAGTGTAAGGTAAATTCATACAAACAAAAGCAACATCAATACCTTCTAAAGCCCGCATTTCCTGAATGTCTTCAGTGTCACCAGACACATAAATTCTATTTCCTCCTATTGTCAAGACATAACCATTTCCTCTCCCCTTAGGGTGCCTGGAATCATCGGATTCCGGCAAATTGTACATCGGAATGGCTTGAATATCGATTCCATTAATGTTTGCGCTCTCTGAATTACTTAAAATCTTTACGTTAATAAAATTTTTCGGAAGTTGATCTACCACTGCTTTGGGTGCTATAATTTTCAAATTAGCAGCATTCAGATTATTGAGGGTAGATAAATTGAAATGATCTCCATGTATATCTGTAATCAATATTATTGTTGGTGCTGTTACATCTTTGAATAAACCCATGTCTCCTGAAGGGTCAAAGTACACTACTTCATTTTTCCATTTTAGTGCCAATGTTGCATGATTAATTGGAATGATGGTAACTTCACCGTCGTTTGTAGGTAATTTATCTTGCTGTGCTTCTGCCTGTAGTAGAACCACGAACATTAAAAGGAAAGTCATCAAAGCAGTAATTTTGATTGTATTCTTCATAGTTGGGTTGGTCATTTATCTTAAGGTTATATAGAATTCCAAATCATTAAATATATTAGAACGTATAATTACGAGCTTGATCGGGTTTACCCACCAGTTTCTTGAAAAAAACATTCATTACATATCTCATTTGCCTCTGTAGCCTAGGAGTCTCTGCTGCCAAAAATGACAGCATACCGCTGCTATTGATGGATATGAACATTCAGATTGAGTCAACTGAAGGCATCAACAACATGTACAATTTTGATTTTGCCAGAGCTGATAGTCAGTTTAGGTGGCTGAAAAAAAAGTACGGATGGCACCCTCTTCCATATTTCATGCTTGGTCTCAGCCAGTGGTGGCGCATGGTTCCAGATGTCACCAACACAGAATTTGATGAAGCATTTTTCGCATACATGGATAGTTCGTTGGTAGCCTCTCAAAATATTTTTGATAAAGGAAGTACTGTCGAAGGTGGTTTCTTCCTCTCTGCTACTTACGCCTTTATCGGGAGGGTACATGCTGAAAGAAGCAACTGGACCAAAGCAGCGGCAGCTGGGAAAAATGCACTAAAATACCTTGACTATTGTAGGGAAAAAGAAGAGTATGGTGCTGAAATTTTGTTTGGGGACGCGCTTTACAATTATTACTCCGTTTGGATTCCTGAAAACTATCCACTCCTCAAACCCATCATGATTTTCTTTAAAAATGGAGACAAAGAACTTGGCATCAAGCAATTGAAAGAAGTGGCTAACAATGCATTTTTTACTCGTACTGAGGCGCAGTATTTCCTTATGCGAATCTTAGCCAATGAAGAAAATAATCCAATGGAGGCTTTGCCTGTATCACAGTACTTAGCACAAACCTTCCCCAACAATCCTTATTTCCATAGATTCTATACACGAGTCTTATATTCTACTGGAAGAAACCAAGAAGCTGAAAGAGAAGCCTTGTCCATTTTAAACAAATTGGATAGCGGATACGTCGGCTATGAAAGCAACAACGGTAGGTATGCTTCTTTTTTCCTTGGAGAAATTTATAGAAAGAGGGGCATAAGGGAAGAGTCAAAAAAATTCTATACCAAGGCAGTTGAGTTTGGACTTGATGCCAATGCAGAAAAAATGGGTTACCACCTTTATTCATTACTGAATTTAGGAAAAATTGCGTTTCAAGAAGGAGACGAAAAACTTGCTGAAGCGTATTTTAAAGAGGTAAAAAAATTGGCAAAAGGCAAACATCCATCACACAAGCTCGCTACTCGGTATTTGAAGGAAATGAAAAAAATGTAGGTTATCCTTTTACAATTTTCAGAAAATGCCCTGAATTAGAATTTACAGAATATTCCGCCATCACTTTTTTTCTTCCCCCTACTCCCATTTTTTTTCTAAGCTCAGGAGCTTCAATAAGTTCGGTTAGCCTTTTAACCCAATCCGCTTCTGTTTTGCAGTGGTAGCCATTCACTCCATCATCTACAATCTTTGAGTTGACACCTACTGGAGATACCAAAGCAGGAATCTCCAACGCCATATACTGCAATGCTTTAAACCCACACTTACCTTCAGACCACTGGTCGTCTTTTAGGGGCATTACTCCGATATCAATGCGGTTGAGTAGATCAATCTCTGAATCCCTCGACCATTTCACAAACTCTAGATTTGCAATTTCAAAATCAGGAGCCTTATTGGAGATATACAAAAACGTAAAATTTTGGGTCTTAGAAACCTCATTCAGCGCACTTATTATAGACGCCAAGTACTTACCAGTAGAATGTGTTCCCGTCCAACCGATAACAGGAATTTCGTTGTTTGTTTTTTTAGGCACATGCAAGCACTCCGTGTCAATAGTTGTAGGATTCACCACAACATTGGAAGATAATTGACTTGCATATTGAGCCAAATAAGCATTACCAACAGAAACCGCTTTACTCCATTTGCAAATACTTGCCGTTTTTGAATGCCATTTTACTGTTGAGGCTATCACATTCTCTTTACTAGTGTTAGGCAGCCATATGGCATCATCAAAATCAAATATGACCTCTTTTTTTAGTACTTTGGAAATAATCCATTCAAAAGTTGGTGGACCAATCGGCGTGACCTCTCTGTGAATAAAAACTTTGTCATACCTGGAAATTGAAAACAACAGCATGATTCTCTTTATAAAACCCTTTGCTATGCCTAGCACTTTATTCCTGGTATTTCCTCTCAAATACAAAACCTGCCAGGTTTCATCATCTAAGAAAGATTGGAAAGAATAAGCAATCCCATTTTTTTCCAACAATAGAAAATACTGCTCAAACCTAAACCTCTGAGAAGGAGCCTGCCCTAATGGATATGGTGCCAGAAATAGAATTTTCATGTCATAAATACCGAATGGCAAACATATACCAGACTTCAGTAATTCAATCAATGTTATAAAAAAATGGGTAATTACAGTATGGTTCTTATAAATTTACACACTAATCTTATTTTGTCACATTTGTCCTAAGCGCCAATGTTTGTGTCCTCACAAACATTCTCAAATGTGATTCCCGTTTGTGGAGACCTGTCGGCCGAACAGGCAGGCACAAAACGGGGGCTGAGTTTATAATATGACAAAGTAGGACTAATAAGAAGCAATAATCAGTAAGTATAGCATCAAGAAATTAATGAAAAAAGCACTTATCACTGGAGTAACGGGGCAAGACGGAGCATACCTTGCAGAATTTTTACTTAAAAAAGGATATGAAGTACATGGGATCAAAAGAAGAAGTTCTTCTTTCAATACCGACCGTATTGACCACCTTTACCAAGACCCACATGTTGACAATCAGCGGTTTATTTTGCATTATGGTGATCTTACCGACTCTTTGAACCTTACTAGGATCATCCAGGAAATACAACCAGATGAAATTTACAACCTTGGTGCCATGTCGCATGTGAAAGTAAGCTTTGAAGAACCGGAATACACAGCAAATACTGATGGACTAGGCACATTGAGGATCCTTGAAGCGGTACGACTGCTCGGGCTGACTGAAAAAACAAGGATTTATCAGGCATCAACATCCGAGCTTTACGGATTGGTGCAACAAGTGCCACAATCGGAAAAAACACCTTTTTACCCCCGCTCTCCTTACGGAGTAGCCAAACTCTATGCGTATTGGATTACGATCAATTACAGAGAAGCCTACAACATCTATGGAGTCAATGGCATCTTATTCAACCACGAAAGCCCGCTGAGAGGCGAAACTTTTGTCACTAGGAAAATCACTCAGGCTGTCACCAAAATTGCTCTTGGTCTGCAAAAGACCATGTATATGGGCAACCTTAACGCAAAAAGAGACTGGGGACATGCGAAGGACTATGTAGAGGCGATGTGGCTGATGCTCCAGCAAGACACTCCAGATGATTACGTTTTAGCAACTGGCGTCACTACTTCCGTTAGAGATTTTATTAGCAAAGCCTTTAAGGTACTTGACATAGAAATTACTTTTTCTGGAGAAAATGAAGGCGAGATAGGCGTAATCAAATCTTGTAATAACCCGGAGTGGAATTTAAACCCCAGACAAGAAGTGGTTAAAATTGATCCCAATTACTACCGGCCAACTGAAGTAGAGTTGCTAATAGGCGATGCGACCAAAGCAAAAGAAAAACTGGGATGGACTCCAAAATATGATTTGGATACATTGGTAAAAGAAATGGTAGATGCTGACCTGCAACTTGCCAAAAGGAATTTATACCTCAAAGAAGGAGGGCACAAAATACAAGGCAATGGAGAAGGAGAGTAAAATATACATTGCTGGACACAATGGGATGGTCGGTTCTGCCATTTGGAGAAAACTCGAAAGCGAAGGATACACCAACTTAATTGGCAAGACGTCAAAGCAACTGGATTTAAAAAATCAAACAGAGGTTGCAGATTTTTTTGCGGCAGAAAAACCCGAATATGTATTCCTTGCAGCAGCTAAAGTGGGTGGCATAGTAGCCAACAACACATTCAGGGCTGACTTTTTATATGACAATTTGATGATACAGTCCAATGTCATTCATCAATCTTATATACATAAAGTAGTGAAATTGTTGTTCTTAGGTTCGTCATGCATTTACCCAAAGCTAGCACCCCAGCCTCTAAAGGAAGAATATCTACTTACCGGTTTGCTTGAACACACCAATGAGCCCTATGCCATAGCAAAAATTGCGGGCATAAAGATGTGTGATGCATACCGAGCCCAATATGGATGCAACTTTATTTCCGCCATGCCGACCAATCTGTACGGCCCAAATGACAACTATGACTTACAAAAGTCACATGTATTACCGGCTTTGATAAGAAAATTTCAAGAAGCTAAAGTCCAAAACAAAAAATATGTACAAATTTGGGGAACAGGTAGTCCAAAGAGAGAATTTCTTCATGTGGACGACTTGGCGCAAGCGTGCCTTTTTTTGATGCAGGAATACAACGAAGCTAGTTTGGTCAATATTGGAGTTGGTGAAGACATCAGCATCAAAGATTTGGCTCTACAAATCAAAGAGATCATTGGGTATGAAGGAGAATTACAGTTCGACACCACAAAGCCAGATGGCACTCCCAGAAAACTGATGGATGTAAGCAAATTGACCGGACTAGGCTGGAAAGCAACAATAGGCCTTCAAGAAGGTTTAGAAAGGACTATTGGAGAGTTTAGAGAGAAAAATATTTCTATTTAGTGGGAATTAAAGATTTTTTTATTACCCCTATTTATCTTATAATACTCTATCTTATTGCCTATTCAATAAGACCACTAGTTACCGATCAGAATACCAGAAAATACTTTATACCAGGACTTACTGTCAAGTTTATTGGTGCAATTGCTTTAGGGTTAATTTACCAGTTTTACTATGGTGGCGGAGATACGTTTACTTATTTCCAACGCGGCAGCAACTACATTTGGAGTGCCTTTTTAGAGAGCCCTTCTGTAGGGCTACAGATGATTTTTTCAGAGATGGTTTATACTCCTGAGAATTTCGAGTACGCCAATAAGATATACACTTTTGGAGATACCGCATCTTACTTCATAGTAAGAGTCGCTGGTTTTTTCGATATACTCACATTTCACACTTATTCGGCTACCGCTCTACTTTTTGCCGCAACCAGCTTCTCAGGCATATGGATGATCTTTCTTGTCTTTTACAAGTTCTATCCCAGCTTCATCAAACAAATTGCCCTAGGAGTGTTGTTCGTTCCATCTGTTTTTTTTTGGGGATCAGGGCTAATGAAAGATACCTTAACGCTAGGTGCTTTGGGATGGCTGTTTTATGGGTTTTCACAGGTCTTCATTTTTAAAAAAAAACTATTTACCAACGTCTTACTTCTAGCCATTGGTTTTTATGTATTGTACACCATCAAAATATATATCGTCATTTGTTTTATGCCTGCTCTTGCTTTCTACTTTTACCTGCAGAATCAAAGTAAAATCAAAAATCAATTGGTTAAAATAATGCTGGCGCCATTCCTGATATCTTTGGGTCTTGCTTCTGCCTATTTTACAACTGTCCTTGTCAGTGCCAATCATTATAGGTATTCTATCGATAATGTTTTGTATACAGCCGAACAAACAGCAAAATGGAATTTCTTTGTAAGTGAAAGGGATCAAGGATCTGGTTATACCCTAGGCGATTATGACTTTACGCCAACTGGATTGGCTCGTAAATTTATCCCAGCTGTGGTTACCTCATTTTTCAGACCGTTTTTGTGGGAAGTCAGAAATCCAGTTATGCTTTTATCAGCCCTAGAAAACACATTCGTTTTGTATTTGTTTGTTGTTTTATTATTCCAAAGAAAGTCTTTTGTACTGGCTACTTCTAATCCGCTATTTGTATTTTGCTTTATCTTTGCAGTGTTATTTGCTTTTGCCATAGGTGTCACTACCTATAATTTTGGTTCACTTGTTAGATACAAAATCCCAATGATTCCATTTCTAATAACAGCATTGTTATTGATCACTAATAAAAAATTTCAATTGCAATCACATAATGTCTAAAACCACCATCAATTCAGAGTCTTCCAGAAAACTTAACCTAAAAGAGTTGTTCGATTACAGAGACCTTTTTTGGGTTTTGGCCTACAGAGACTTGAGGGTACGTTATGCACAAACGTTTTTGGGACTTCTTTGGGCAGTACTACAGCCACTTTCTACGTTACTTATTTTTACCTTAATATTTGGTCGAGCCATCAAGGTTGATACCGGCAATATTCCATATCCTCTTTTTGCACTGTGTGGCATGAGTGCCTGGTCCTATTTTTCTTTTGTGATGAATCAAAGTGGTACCTCCATTATTGGAGCTCAAGAGATGATCAAAAAGATCTATTTCCCAAGACTTGTCATTCCTTTAAGCAAAAGCCTAGTCGCCTTTGTTGACTTTGGAATTGCATTGGCAATGACAATCGTTTTACTTTTTTATTACCAAATACACCTAACGTCTTCTATATTTATTTTCCCAGCTTTTGTATTGCTCAATATCTTGTTTGCCTTGGGCGTGGGCATCTGGTTGAGTTCGTTAACAATCAGGTACCGCGATTTTCAGCACATCGTTCCATTCCTAGTGCAACTTGGACTTTATGCTTCGCCTATTGCCTATCCCGCTGCATTGATTCCAGAAAAATACAAGGTACTGTATTACCTAAATCCAATGGCTGGAATTGTTGAAGGATTTAGATGGACTATTTTGAATACTCCTCCTCCCGGAGTTTACAGTTTGATTTCTTTTGGACTTGTATTCATTATCTTTTTTTCAGGTTTGTGGTATTTTAAAAAAATGGAAAGAACAATGGCGGATTTAATTTAATATGGAAGATTACGCAATCAAAATATCAGACCTCTCCAAAAAATACAGAATAGGTCAATTGAAATCCACTTCTTTAAGGGATTCGCTATTTAATTTTTCTAAAAACAAAGAAGAGGATTTCTTCTGGGCACTCAAAGACATCAACCTCACCATCCAGCGGGGAGAGGCTGTTGGTATTATTGGGAAGAATGGTGCAGGAAAAAGCACATTACTTAAGATCCTTAGCAAAATCACATATCCGACGAATGGGAAAGTCGAAATAAATGGACGGGTATCCTCTCTTCTTGAGGTGGGCACAGGGTTTCATCCAGAATTAAGTGGAAGAGAAAATGTATTTCTCAACGGCACCATACTGGGCATGCGTCGAAATGAAATCAAATCTAAATTTGATGAAATAGTAGACTTTAGTGGTGTGGGTAACTTCATAGACACGCCCATAAAGCACTATAGCAGTGGTATGAAAGTGCGATTGGCATTTGCTGTTGCCGCATTTTTAGAGCCTGAAATTCTCATTATTGATGAAGTACTCGCAGTGGGTGACGCAGACTTCCAAAAAAAATGTCTTGGTAAAATGGAAGAAGTGACTGGTGAAGGAAGAACCGTGTTATTTGTAAGCCATAATATGCAAGCAATTCAAAACCTATGTAGCAAAGCAGTACTGCTCAAGGACGGAAGAGTAGAATTAGACTCTCTAACCTCAAAAGTAATTGATTATTACTTGCAAAATCATTCACACGCAACCAAACAGGACTATACTTTATCAAATGAAAAGGAAAGAAAAGGTGGACAACACGTAATATTCGAGTCTCTGCATTTTAATAAACCCAACTTCAAATCTGGTGAAGAAATAAGGTTTTGTATTAACATAAAAGGTGAGGGCACTCAATATGCTTCTAATAATATTGATTTGGGAATTGCTATCAAAGGAGACAATGAGCTTAATTTAATTCACATGACCAATCGCTTTATCAACAAGATCATCAAATTCGATGGTCATGAAAAAAGAGTTGACATCAGTTTGTCTAACATATTAAAACCTGGAAAGTATTACTTGACTCTTTTTTTACGTGTGAATGGCACTATTGAAGACTGGCTAAGTGATGTCGCTGCATTTGAAATTATAGATAGCAACCCGTATGGCTATAATAACACAGAAGAAATAACAGGGATTATATTTCCAAAATTCACATTCAATGGCTAGTATTCTTTCGTTCAAAAGAACCGTGATCACCAAAGTATCCACTCTTTTTAATATCAACCTTCTAGGTACTGTTTATGCAGCAAAAGGAATAGGGCTGAGTAATGATGGAGATAAAAATGGTGAGAATAATTTTTTACAAAATATTCTTCCTGAATATATCAAATCAGCATCTCCTATTTGTATGGATGTAGGGGGAAATACGGGATACTATTCTACTGAAGTCATCAAACATTTCCCAAATGCCA
>CAXBNB010000030.1:0-13701 GCA_963976505.1 uncultured Reichenbachiellaceae bacterium | reverse complement strand
ATACCTGGACTGGGCAAAGAAAAATCAGTCAATTCGGCCAAAGAGAAGAAGAAAGAAAACGCCAACCCTAATGGATAAAGCGTCAAAATGATACAGTAGAATTTGCATTAACGTACTTAAAATTAATCATAGGTGGGAGAGCAGTGAGCCCCTTGAAGGGGCCTCCAGTTACTAGCTCAAATCCACCCAAATCGTATCTTTCTGTACATATGCACCCTCTCAATCGTTGTATAGTCAAAATGACAGGGGCTAAGTTCTAAAACCTTTGAGAATTAATGTCCACTTTTTTCATAATTTGTAAAAAACCAATCTTCATCTTGGCCAATTTTTCCAAGTTCCCGTTTTAAAGCATTCCCAAGCTGCTCGGTATCTTTGATAATCAGATTGAGCCTTTTGGAAATTGACGATAAGCTCTCCTGTTTGAAGAGTGGCTTTAATTTCTCGGGACAATTCGTCTGTTTCTGTAATATCTCTGCTTTCAATTGCTTTAATTGTTCTTCTTTCTTTTTCCACAATTTCATTGTCAAGTTGCTCTCTAATTCGGTCATATCTGCTTTGTAATTCTGATCTTCTACGTAATATTCCCTCGAGCTCTTTTCTAACTGTTCGGATACTTCTTTCAATTCTTTCTGTTTCCTCTCTAAGTATTGCTTTTCTTTCATCAACTGTGCTTCCCTCTCCTCCAAGTCTTTCAATTTCTTGGTGAAATCTTGATCCATGGATTTCTTCGTCTTCTTCAATTGATTTTCTCTTTGAGTAATATCTATCTTCCAATTCTTGATATCTGAGACCATCGTCTCTTTGAAGCTGTTCAATATTTGTTGATTCATCTTTAATTCTTCTGAAGCGTTCTTCAAATCTTCTTCCAACTTTTTCTCGACGCTCTTCTCGAATAAGCTCCAATCTTTGTCTATTTCTTTCTGTGTTTGCTTCAATTCGAGATATGCTTGATCTAAGGCTTCTTTCAGAATTTTGGTATGGTTCTGATTCCAGGCATCTATCAATCGTGCGTATGAGGCTTCCAATTTGCGCAAGTCTGCACCTTGCAGATTCTTCAAAAAATTTTCTTTGGAGTTCATCAATTGGTGGTACTCCCTCTGTATGTGAATTGGGAACTCGTATATATTTGGTGTTTTCTTCGACATGGTTATAAACCCATTTAGTGTAAGCAGTTTGATGAAACGATTCCTCTATTTTCTGCGGAGAATCTTTTGGTATTTTGATTTGAACTGTATTGATTCCTAGCCGCTTTAGTTTGACGAGTTTATCAATTCCAATTTTGTGTGTTGCTACAATCTGAATAAAAAGTATTGGCTCGTTTTTACCATCAAAAAAAGTAATGTCAGGTTTAAAAATCAGTTGTTGTTCGTCTATAATGTCTTTTTTACCAAATTTGATCTCGCCGAACTGATCTTCACAAAACACCTTATCAATACCGACACTTGAAGCCCTTATAACTTCTGCTTTCTTTAGTAACATAGAAGCCCCTTCTACATTTTTTGGAGCATATTTATAAAGCGCAGGCACCTTAATTTGCCTAATACGTTGGGCAATATCTTTTGCCAACTTATGTCTATACGTTTCATCTCGATAGGTACATTTACCACCTGATTTAACAGCTTTTGGATCGTGTCGAAAATATGAAATTCTATTTATGAGTTTTGATTTGACTGCTTGCAGCTCTCGTTTACAACCCAAACAAAAATACCCTTGTCGACCGCTTTTAGCCTCGGAAATGTGTAGCACATTTTCATCAATATCATAGGCATAGACATTGTTTTCAGAATTTTCCTTTATTTCCTCTGAGGGGTCAGACATGGCAATATTGCTAGAAATTGATGTTATTCTAAGTTAAGTCTTATGAATGAGAAACCGCAATGTACAATTGATTAAAAGCTGTGTAACTATTAAAATTGATAGGCATGATATTTACAACAACAGTGACGTCTAAAAAAGCTAACCATCTTTATCAGATTCGGATGGAAACTTGACCGCCTAGGAATATCCCTCCGACACTTGATTGACTTAGTCGCGTTGTTCAAAGAAAAAGGAGTGGATTTTGTCAGCCTCAATGATAACATAGACACCACTACAATTCAGGGACGTCTAATTTTTAATATTTTCGCCTCATTTGCAGAGTTCGAAAGAGAATTAATTAGTGAAAGGACAAAAGCTGGTTTAAGAGCGGCAAGAGAAAAGGGGAGGATAGGTGGTAGAAAACCAGGCTTATCTAAAGAAGCAAAGACAAAAGCATGGGCAGCTCATCACCTTTATCAGCAGCAAGAGCTTTCGGTTTCTGAT
Organism: uncultured Reichenbachiellaceae bacterium; assembly: GCA_963976505.1. GTDB lineage: Bacteria > Bacteroidota > Bacteroidia > Cytophagales > Cyclobacteriaceae > CAXBNB01. The sequence continues at coordinate 11,400 of CAXBNB010000030.1, read as the reverse complement.
ATTTTAAAACAAATAAATGTGAGTCGAGCTACTTTCTACAGATACCTGGACTGGGCAAAGAAAAATCAGTCAATTCGGCCAAAGAGAAGAAGAAAGCAACCACCAACCCTAATGGATAAAGCGGCAAAATGATACAGTAAAATTTGCATTATCGTAACGGAAGCTAGTTAAAGAATTTCATTTTTAATGAAATTATACGCTAATTTTAAATGCCTTTCCATATCGACATGAGAAAAGGAGAGAATTGAATCGCTAATAATTTTTATGTCAACAATTAACCAAAATCCAGAACAAATAGCGAGAGATAGGATTGACCAAATGCTAGAATTGGCTGGATGGGTTGTGCAATCTAAAAAGAAGGTAGATATCGCTGCGAGCAAAGGAGTAGCTGTTCGTGAATATCAAACGGATGTTGGCCCTGCTGATTACGTATTGTTTGTTGACAGAAAGCCTGTTGGCATTATAGAAGCCAAACGGGAAGAAGAAGGACACAAACTAACCGTTGTAGAAGAACAATCAAAAGGCTATGCCAATGCCAAACTAAAATATCTAAATAATGATCCTTTGCCTTTTGTCTATGAAGCCACAGGAACTGTAACTAGGTTCACAGACTACCGAGACCCAAAACCTAGAGGTCGTAATATTTTTAGCTTTCACAAACCTGAAACGATAGCCGAATGGCTTAAGAAAAGTAAGAGTCTTATGGATAGAATATTAGATATTCCCATACTTGATGAAACTGGTCTTCGTCCAGCACAGATTGTAGCTATCAATAACCTGGAGCACTCATTTAAAAAGAACCGTCCAAAAGCATTAATTCAGATGGCCACTGGGGCTGGAAAAACTTTTACTGCGGCTACCTTCATTTATCGTTTACTCAAACATGCAGATGCAAAACGAGTGTTATTTCTGGTAGATACTAGAAACCTGGGCGAACAGGCGGAACAAGAGTTTATGACTTTTCAACCGAATGACGACAATAGAAAATTCACTGAACTGTACAATGTACAGCGATTAGCTTCTAGTTACATTGCCTCGGATAGTCAAGTATGCATTTCTACAATTCAGCGGCTATACTCTGTCCTCAAAGGTGAAGAACTAGACGAAAGTGCAGAAGAAGAAAACCCGGAAGAAAACTCATGGATTAAAAAGCAGCTTAGTAAAACCAAAGCTGTACCGGTAGATTATACTCCAAAGGTACCTATCGAACAATTTGATTTCATCGTTATTGATGAATGTCATCGTTCCATTTACAACTTATGGAAACAAGTCTTAGATTATTTTGATGCCTTTTTAATCGGATTGACAGCCACACCAGACAAACGAACTTTTGGGTTCTTCAACGAAAATGTGGTGAGCCAATACACTTATGAAGAATCAATAACTGATGGAGTCAATGTGCCATATGATGTATATACCATTGAAACTGAGATTTCCAAAAAAGGAGACGTAATTAAAGCGGGTTGGTTTGTCGATAGACGGGATAAACTGACAAGAGCGAAAAGGAGGCAGCAAGAAGATGAAGATACTGAATACAAACGGAATGACCTTGATAAAAAAGTAGTAAACCCAAGTCAGATTCGCAACATCGTAAGAGAATATAAGAGAGCTCTGAAAACGGATATTTTCCCTAACCGAGTCGACAGGAACGGAGAATATGAAGTACCCAAAACATTGGTCTTTGCCAAAACGGATAGCCATGCAGATGACATCATAAAAATCATTCGTGAGGAATTTGATGAAGGCAATGACTTTTGCAAGAAAGTAACTTATAAGGCAGACGAAGACCCGAAATCAGTCCTAAATAGATTCCGTAATTCCTACCATCCCAGAATAGCTGTAACCGTGGATATGATTGCTACAGGTACAGATGTAAAACCTTTAGAGGTATTACTCTTTATGCGCGATGTGAAAAGTGGAAACTACTTTGAACAAATGAAAGGCAGGGGAACACGAACCATTAATAATGATTCATTACAACTAGTTTCTCGAACGGCGAAGAGTAAGACTCACTTTGTTATCGTGGATGCCATAGGTGCTACTAAGTCCAAGAAGACGGACAGCCGTCCTTTGGAAAGGCAACCATCTGTGCCTATGAAGGATTTACTGGGAGCAGTAACCATGGGTGTGGCAGATGAAGATTTGTTTTTGTCCTTAGCAAACCGATTGATTCGTTTGGAAAAACAAATAACGGATAAGGAGAAAGAGAAGCTTCTGGAATATTCAGGTGGTAAAAACTTAAAGCAAATCACAAAGGAATTAATTATAGCATATGATCAGGATGAAATAGAATCTAGTGCACAAGTTGAAATAGATAAGATTCCTATTCAGGATAGGACTCCTGCATTAATAAATGAAGCCAAAAAAGCAGCACAGCAACAACTCATTACCCATGCAGCTACCACTTTCAATGGTGAACTGAACAGCTACCTGGAAAACGTCCGTAAGGAGCATGAGCAAATTATTGATAGTGTAAATATTGATACAATCACCAAATCGCAATGGGACACCACTTCTGTAGATAAAGCAGCGGAAGTAGTAAGTGACTTTAGTGATTATCTGGAGACACACAAAAACGAAATAAAAGCTTTGAGTATTTTCTACAATCAACCTTACAACCGTAGAGAGATCACCTTTAAAATGATCAAGGATGTGTTTGATAAATTGACTTTAGAAAAGCCATTACTAGCACCTGATTATGTTTGGAATGCTTATACTGCGCTGGAAGACGTAAAAAGCAAACAACCTAAAGATGAACTCACTGCATTGGTGTCTTTAATTCGCAGGGCTTGTGGCATTGATAGTGAACTGAATGCCTTTGATAAAACGATTGAAACCAATTTCAATAAATGGGTATTTGATCAACATACAGGAAACAGAAACAGATTCAGTCCGGAACAATTGGACTGGTTGAAGATGATCAAAGACCATATAGTAAGTAGCTACCATATAGGACTTGACGATTTGGACTACACCCCTTTTGATAGCCAGGGAGGCAGAGGAAAAATGTTCCAACTCTTTGGTGACGAAATGAATGAAATTATAGGCGAACTAAATGAAATACTAGTAGCATAAAACAAAACTATCATGAAAAATGACACTTTCGAAATCGGCATTTGTATGGCGGGCGCAGTATCAGCTGGGGCTTATACAGCAGGAGTGATGGATTATTTAATTGAAGCGCTAGACAAATGGCAACAGGAAAAGGATTCAGGCAAAGAAAATGTGCCACAACATAATGTGGTGATAAAAGTAATTGGAGGAGCATCAGCTGGTGGTATGACAGGGATCATTACAGCTTCGGCCATTAACAATCCGATCTCCCCAATTAGAGAGTTACCTGCAGATATCATGAGCCAGCAACCTAAAAACAAACTGTATCACAGTTGGGTTGACCTAACAAATGATGATATGTTCCCAGTCTTGCTGCGGAATGATGACATTGAAGAGGGTAAAGTTCATTCACTATTGAATTCAAATTTTATTGACGAAATCTCAACGAGAGCTTTATTGGTGGATGGAGGCCAGTGGATCCAACGGCCATATTTTGACAATAACCTGAAGTTCTTTACTACTCTAACCAATCTGGAGGGATTAAAATATGATACTAAATACAACACAGGCCAAACTTTCGACCATTATTTAGTATCGAGACATAATGACTATGGAACATTCGTATTGAATAAATCTCAAAATCAATATGATGATGATGGTTGGATTCCTGTGGATTTCCAGAATGACATCAATGTCAATATTGCCAGAGATTCGGCGATGGCTACTGGTGCATTTCCAGCAGGTCTTAAATCACGAAAAGTGGTTAGAAATAAAAAATATCTCAATGATATGGCTTGGCATAAGGATATCACATTGACTAATCCGGTAGCTGATAATCCGTATAAAGCATTAATTGTTGATGGTGGGACAATCAACAATGAGCCTTTTATGAAAGTGAAAAGCTTGTTAAATAATGTCGACAATGATTTCGACAAGTTTGGGTCCACAGTTCTTATGATCGATCCTTTCCCCAGTGAAGCAGAAAAATTTGATATTGAGAATGATGGACTTCTAGACATAGTAGGAGGTACACTGGCAGCAATGCTTGGGCATTTGAGAACAAAACCAGAAGTCTTAGAGGAAACATTGATGGGTGATAGTGCCAGTCAATTTATGATCGCACCTCGTAGGAAAATCGATGGAGTAATGACAGAAGGGTCAAAAGCCATCGCTTGTGGTTTTTTGGGCGGGTTTGGTGGATTTCTTCACAAAGAGTTTAGGATACATGATTATTTTCTTGGAAGGGCTAATTGCGAGAAATTCTTACGCAATCATTTTGTTGTACCAATCGATAATACTAATCCAATTTTCAAAGATGGATATAAGAATATTGATTCTGATAAGTTTGTCTCTTTCGACAAAGAATTCAGGCAAATAATTCCGGTTTTTGAAGCTGAAAAACAAAAGATGTATATGCCTCCTTTTGAGAATGGGTCTGACTGGCCAACAAGAACGCATCTGGACGTAGACAGGTTCAATAAACTACTAAAAAAGAGAGCAGGAAAAGTAGTCATGAATCTAGCCAAATTGGGATGGAAAGATAAAATAAAACTGGGTCTCGGTAGCTTTTTCATAATCAAGGGGAAAATAGCCAAAACTGCGATTGATACTATCAAAAAAGCCATGATAGCTCATAAACTTCTGGTAAAATAATAGAGGGAGGATTTAGTCAGGTTGTAAAAGGAAAATGTTCCAAACCTTTGGAAACGAAATGAACGAAATTATTGAGGAATTGAATGAAATAATGGTAGCATGACACAGAAAGAAGTTAGAGAAAAAATATTGCATTCCACAAATCCCAATTGGTTTAGGAGCCTTCAAGTGAGTGTTAATTTACCTCACGTTGAAATTGAAATTGCGAATAATAATTTTACTGAATTATACCAATACATTAGTAAACAGGTTCGCGGATGGAAGAAGATAAACAAACCTTTACCGGGGCATTTAAATAAGAGCCAAGAAGCATTTGATTCAATAAAATTGAAGATGGAATCCTTTTTGGAAAACTCATCTCAGTTACAGGAAACCCAATTAAATAACCAATGGAATAATAGTGTCAATCCATATATTCAAAATCTTCAATCTCAAACATCTCTTACCTATGACTCGTCTTACACAAGTTTTTTAATTGACATTTTTTCGAATCACCGTGCAAATTATGATGGGGCATATGACTTCATAATTAACAAGAAATTTAATGGTGGAAACAATGTTGATTATGTTACAGGGTCTTTCATGGCCTATGAGTTTCTGCATGAAGGTGATTCTGTTAAACGCAAGAGAAGAAATGCCGAGAAAAGCAACATTTCCAGATTGAAAAATGACTTTGAATTGTATTTCAAAGAAGGCGAGAAGCATGTCAATGAATTTATTAAAAGAGGGCAACAAACTGTTGAGCAAAATGGATTAGCGATAAATTCATTTGTTTCTAAAAAGTCTGAAGAATTTGAAACTTGGTTCGGTGATTCTAAAACAAGAAATGACGATTTATTTTCGGAAGCTAAGAAAAATAAAGACGATCTTCTCAAGACATATAGTGAATTACTGAAACTTAAGGCCCCTGCACAGTATTGGGAAACCAGGGCAAAAAGTCTAAGATCAAAAGGTGAATTCACCGTTAAATGGTTGATTGCTCTAGTAGTTTTTGGCTTTGCATCTGTATTTTCAGTGCTATGGTTGACTCCTGATGGAATGTTACTTTCTTTTATAGACAATAAAATTCTAGCAATAAAATGGTCCATCGTTTTTGTTACTTTCCTATCATTTCTTGCTTATGGAATCAAAATTTTAGCTAAGATCAGTTTTAGTTCCTATCATCTTGCAAGTGATGCTGAAGAACGGAAACAATTAACCTATTTATACCTTTCTTTGAAACAGGATGGAAATGTTGAAGAAAGTGATAGGCAATTAATCCTACAATCTTTATTCAGCCGAGCGGATACAGGACTGCTAAAAGATGATGGAGCACCGACCATGCCAGGCGCAAGTGCCATAGTGGAAAAAATAATCAAACCCCCAAAATAAGTTCGGCAGCAGTGGAAAAGTACACGAATTTATTGGAAAAGAAATGAATGAAATTATTGAAGAAATGAACAAATTTTTGGTTGCTTAATACTTATTTTACGTTTCAATTATACTATGGAATTCGAAAATCAAGTTGAAATAGGAATCGGGATCTATACCCCTTCAGAAATTGCACAAATTCTGAGAATACCATCTCACACGGTAAATCGATGGATAGATATCTATTGGGATGGTAAACTTGGTAAGGAGTTCGAAACAAGATATTCTTGGAAGGTTGATAATTCTAAGGCAGTAAGCTTCCACACCTTGGTAGAGTTTTATGTGATGATGCAATTCTCTGAAGCTGGAGTCAAACCTAAACAAGTTTTGACTGCTCATAAGGAACTATCTGAGCTATATCAGACCGCTTTTCCTTTTGCAATGAGGCAGGTGCTAGATGGCATCAAGACGGATAGTAAGAAAGTATATTTCACACATAATGATGATACTATCACCCTGGACGGAACAAAGCAATTCAATTTGAGTTACATCGAATTGTTCTTTAAAAATCTGGAATTTGATGCGGATCAATTGGCGTCCAGATTTTGGCCTATGGGCAAAAACAAATCTATACTAGTTGACCCTCTGCGTAAATTTGGACACCCAATAATTGATGGCAACAACATCTATCCAGAGACGCTTAATAATCACTATGTAGCAGGTGATCCCATCAAGTACATTGCTCATGTTTATGACCTGACAGAACAGGAAGTCAACGATGCGATTCAATTTTGTAATGCGGCATGATCGTTTACTTGGATGAAAACATGCCTAAACATCTCGCTGAGGGTTTCCACATCCTCCAATACCCTGAAGGGTTAAAACAAAATATTGAAATAGAAGTCAAGTACATTCCGACCGAATTTGGGAAGGGGTGTAAAGATGAAGATTGGTTGCCAAAAGTGGGTAAACAGAAAGCTTGTGTACTTACGCAAGACTATAATATCCATCGCCGTAAGCATGAAATGGAGCTATATAAAAAGCATAATTTGGGTATGTTCTTTCTGAGACCTTTGAGTAAGAAAAGAGGATTGAGCATTTGGCAAATGGTAGAAACGCTCGCTAAGAGATGGCCAGAGATATCCCGTCTCATGCAGGAAGAAAAAAAACCATTCGGATATGAAATTTTACTTTCCGGTAAAATGAAAAAGATAGTCTGATGCGAGAGGATTGGATAGAAGTTGAGTTCAATGATGTGTTAGAAATTGTTAGCGGTAAGAACCAAAAACAAGTGCTCTCTGAAGAAGGTCAATATCCCATTTATGGAAGTGGGGGAATAATTGGTAGAGCTAAAAATTATCTCTGCGAAGAAGGAACAACTATCATTGGAAGAAAAGGAACGATTAACAGTCCAATATATGTAAATAAACAATTTTGGAATGTCGATACAGCATTTGGTTTATCTCCATTTCCATTTCTTGAAAAGAGGTTACTGTTCTTTTTTTCTATTTATTTCAATTTTAAAAAGTTAGATAAAAGCACAACTATTCCAAGTCTTGCTAAAAGAGATTTATTAAAGATTAAATTTCCTCTTTCTCCCCTCCCGGAACAACGAGCCATAGTAGCCAAAATAGAAGAACTCTTTTCCGATTTAGACAAAGGCATAGCCGACCTCAAAAAAGCACAGGATCAATTGGTGATTTTTCGCCAAGCTGTGTTGAAGAAAGCATTTGAGGGAGAGTTAACAAAAGAATGGAGAGCACAACAAACTGATTTACCAACAGCTGATGAGTTGTTGGAGCAAATTAAAGAAGAACGCCAAAAGCACTACCAACAACTTCTTGAAAATTGGAAAGAAGCGTTAAAATCTTGGGTGGAAAATGGCAAAGATGAGAAAAAGCCAAGTACCCCATCCAAATACAAGTTATTTAATTCACCAGTTAGACCTCTCAACTTAAGTCTTCCTCAAAATTGGTTTTTTGATTGCGTTGGAAATACATGTTCAAAAACAGAATATGGTTCATCATCTAAATCAAGTACTTCAGGAGATATACCTGTTTTGAGAATGGGAAATATGCAAGATGGGAAGATTGATTGGGGTGATTTAAAATATTCAAGTGATGCAGAAGAAATAAAACAATACTTCCTAAATGAAGGTGATGTATTATTTAATCGTACAAACAGTCCAGAGCTAGTTGGTAAAACAGTTCAGTACAAAGGAGAACAACCTGCGATTTTTGCTGGATACTTAATACGACTAAATCAGATTGATAATATTATTTCGGGGGCATACTTAAACCACTTTCTTAATTCGCACTCTGCAAAAGTTTATGGCTCATTTGTGAAAACTGATGGTGTTAACCAGTCGAACATAAATGGAGATAAATTATCAAATTACCCCATTCCCATTTGTGCCCTTGAAGAACAACACCAAATCGTTCAAGAAATAGAATTTCGCTTATCTGTTTGCGATAAGGTAGAGCAAAGCATTACCGAGAGTTTAGAAAAAGCCAAAGCACTACGCCAAAGCATTCTTAAAAAAGCCTTTGAAGGCACTTTACTTTCAGAAGAAGAAATAAAAGCCTGCAAGGCAGCATCTGATTATGAACCAGCAAATGTTCTGTTGGAGAGAATTAAGGAGGAGAAAAATTTTTCCACAGTTAATAAACTCAAGAAAATCTGATGGCGGTAGATGCTAACGGTATATTCAAAGGAGTCAATTTCTGGAAGTTTGGATGTAACTGGGGAAGTAAAAAACCTAGTTTTTATGATGTAGTTAAAAAGCATAATATTGTCTTACACACGGACGACAAGGAAGAATATTTAGGTACTGATATTATATTGATATGCGAGGGACATTCGGTTAGAGCGTTAGCACAAGTTAATGGCAATCGAGAAAAGCTAAGTAGCAACTCTTCTTTAAAGAATGAGTTACTTCTCTTTGATGTGATAGCTACCGGAGATCTTTATTATTACCCTATTAACTTTCAAGAAATCCCTTCAGATCAACAGTTTCATTATGAGCTTCAACAAGGTAGAATTCAGGTTCGAGATTTCGCAACAAAAAAAAGAACAAGTCAACTGTGGAGTGATCTATTTCTAGAACAAATTGACAAGCGAATAATGCGCTTAACATGGAATTCAAACAATTGGGAGACTCCATGTGGTCATTCTTGGCATCCAAAAAATCAAAGGAACTCAGCGATTGCCTATGAAAACCAATATGGTTTTGGCCATGAAGAATGGTTATTCAACGAACGCTTCAGAATAGGTGGTTACCAATATGGCTATATAAGAGGTGTAAATAATCTGTCGGAGGATGTTGAGTTTCTTGATCAAATCACACTGTACACAATAAGAGATGATAAACAGAGATGTTTAGTTGGAAATATCCATAATGTAGAAATTATAGAAGGCTATGAAGAAGAGGAAGAGAAAATAGAAAACTTAATTGCCTCTTACATGCCATCCATGTTAGATGAGCTTAAAAAAGTAAATGCAGACTATGACCGCTTTAAGAATGATTACTTATTGCCCAATGTGAAATTTAAATGGGATGAAGCGGACTTGTTTAATGAGCCATTTTCCGTTGATTTCCTTGATGGCGCTGAGTTTAACAGATTTCAGGCATATCGCTTGCAGGAAGAGCTGGAAGTATCAATTGAAAGAGAGTTTGTCAAAAAAGTTAAGTTTGATTTTCAGCATGGTAAAGCTTCCAATACAGCTGAATACACTAAATCAATTTCCAACAAGAAAACCAAAGTTAAAAGAAGGCATGGTGAAATAACTGATGATTTGTATGATTATCTAATTTCTCAAGGATTCAAAAAAGAAAATATTTCAGTTGAAAAAACACGAGTTGGTGGTGCTATTGTGGATGTCGTACTTAAGCATGATGAAGAATTTGACTTGTTTGAAGTAAAGACAAGTAACACAGCATTAAAAAACATTAGACAGGCTTTAGGGCAAATATTTGAATACGCTTTAATGGATGGAGAAATTACCTGTAAACGATTAGTGATAATTGGTCCAGCAGAACTTAAGGAACAAGAAAAAGATTATTTTAATCGATTAAAAGACCTTATTCAGATGAAATTGGAATATTGGGGCTATAGGTCTCAAGAAAAGGTGATGGACAAGAAATTTATTATAGAATGACAGACTCAAGGATCATATCAAAAACTTGAACCTTGCAGGCGTATTACGTGAAGATGGGGTTGGTTATGGTGACTTGAAGCATCACAAAATGAAACAACTTATGGACAGCAGGACGGTTATAAATCCATTTCGGTTTCATTAGAAAAATTACATCAGAAAATGCACATGAGTAAACTTAAAAGCATACCACTCAATCAATTTCAATTGGCTCGTTTGCTCGATGATGAGCAAATGACCATGTTCAAATTGATGATTGATAGGAATGTGTATTGTACACATTGCGGAGACATGTGTGAAGAAGGGGTAACAGTATCCGAAACTGTCCTTAATTCCTTAAACGATATTCAGGTCAGTGGTACGTGCAATACATGCGAAGGAAGTGTTTCGCGTATAGTAGAATTTGGTGAAGACAAAGCATTTTATGATAAGGCCACTGAATTCAGGAAATAACAGGATCATGAAGAAACAAGGCAACAGTTCTGAAAATGACCGATTGTGGTATTCATACAGAAGTGGAATATGTATTGATGGGCGATCAAGTATTGCCTGATAATTGAAAAAAATGGTGGAGCAAAAACAAATAGAAATATACCAAGCCAATGATGGCTCTACACAAATTAATGTAAAGTTTGAGCAAGAAACTGTTTGGCTTACGCAAGCACAAATGGCAGAATTATTTGAGACTACACCTCAAAATATAACCATGCACTTAAAAAGTGTTTTCAAGGAAAAAGAACTGGATGAAAATGCAACTTGTAAGGATTTCTTACAAGTTCGAAAAGAAGGTGCAAGAACCGTGAAACGTAAACAACTGCATTATTCTCTAGATGCTGTAATATCAGTAGGGTATCGTATAAAATCAACACGGGCAACACAATTTAGAATATGGGCAAATAGTATTTTAAAAGAGTATTTGATAAAAGGTTACGCCATCAACGAAAAACGATTGGAACAAAAGGAAAAGGAAGTTCATGTATTAAAGGACGGCATCCAGATTTTGAGCCGAGCCATTGAAGATAAAACTTCTGATGATGAATGGTTAACTATGTTTTCTAAAGGGTTAAGCCTCTTAGATGATTATGATCACGAGCAATTAGACACTAAGGGACTTACTAAAGAAGAAGCGATATTGGATCTGCAACAAAAAACTGGACAAAAGGTTAAGCGCATTTTGAATAATTAATT
>CAXBNB010000029.1:0-14047 GCA_963976505.1 uncultured Reichenbachiellaceae bacterium | reverse complement strand
TGCGGGTACAGCCGCGTATCACATAGGAAAACAACCAGATGTTAGATCGATTCAGGTGGCGGAGGAAAATGGTATTTATATCAACCACTTTGCACGCAAGTTTGTGCCTGAAGACTGTGATGAATTTGACTTTATTTTCGCAATGGACCAGTCAAATTATAGAGACATTGTAAGCATCTCAGGGCATCAGCCTGAGCAATTGTCACTGCTTAGAGATTTTGATTCAAACAAATCGGAGGATGATAAAAATGTTCCTGATCCATATTATGGAGGTATTGATGGGTTCAATAATATTTTTAAAATGATGTCAGAAGCCATTGAAAATTTTATCAGTGCAGAACTGAAAGCAGGTTAAGTCATGATTGATTTCTTTCAATCTGTGGTTAATGAAGCCTTTTGCACAGAAACTATATTGAGTCATCAATCTATAGAAGGGGGGTGTATCAATCAAGCAGTAAAGTTGACAACTACAAAGGGAAAATATTTTTTGAAATGGATTAAGGATCAAGCAGATATGTTTGAGAAGGAATCACTTGGGTTGAAACTGTTAACCAAAACCGCAAAGGTTAATATTCCTGAAATTTATCAGTCAGGAGAATTGCAAGGCAATGGTTATTTGTTGATGGGATATATAGAACCTGGTAAAATGGATGGCGTCTTTTGGGAGCAGCTGGGAGATGGACTGGCTGAATTGCATAAAGTCTCCTACGATCAATTTGGATTGGATCACGACAATTACATTGGCAGGTTGTATCAGGAAAATACATTTCATGCTGATTGGGTAGATTTTTTCATCAATTGCCGGCTTACTCCTCAAATAAAGCTGGCGAGAAATGAAGGACTTATCAGTCCCGCTACAGTAATGAAATTTGATGCCCTTTATTTACAATTAAACAATTTGATACCGACAGAAAACCCTGCTTTGTTGCATGGAGATTTATGGAGTGGAAATGTTCATTGTGATGAAGAAAAGAGACCTTATTTGATCGATCCTGCAGTGTATTATGGACATAGGGAATCAGAGATGGCTTTCACTCAATTGTTTGGTGGCTTTGACGAGTCTTTTTATAGTAGTTATGAAAATGCTTATCCGATGATACCCGGCTTTGATTTGAGGGTAGATTTATTTAATTTGTATCCTCTGCTGATTCATCTTAATTTATTCGGATCTTCATACCTCAGCAGCATTGTCAATACCCTAAAAAGGTTTGTTTGACATTTCTTTAACTTCGTTTAATATTTTTTCATACATCTATAATGACAAAAATGACCAAAGAAAACATTACTTCTTCGATTGGAAAAACACTAGATAGGTTTATCAACAACAAACAATCTCAATTCCCATACGCCACAGGAGAGCTGTCGCAACTGTTGCGGGATATTGCACTTGCGGGTAAGATCATCAACAGAGATGTGAACAAAGCCGGATTGTCTGATATTGCTGGAGGTCATGGCAGTACCAATGTACAAGGGGAAGCACAGCAAAAACTTGACGTGATAGCAGATCAACGATTTGTGAGGGCACTCACCAATGGGGGAGAAGTGTGCGCTATAGTTTCAGAAGAGGAAGATGATATTATTCATGTGAATCCAAATAGTCGCTATGTAGTAGCCATGGATCCATTAGATGGTTCTTCCAATATCGATGTAAACGTATCTATAGGAACTATTTTTTCGATTTATAGACGGATATCCCCTGTTGGCGGTCCAGTCCAAATGGAAGATGTACTTCAAAAAGGGATCAGTCAGGTGGCTTCAGGATATATATTGTATGGGTCTTCTACTATGTTGGTTTATACAACTGGCCATGGAGTAAATGGCTTTACCTATGAGCCAAGTCTCGGGGAATTTGTGTTGTCTCATGAAAACATGAAATGCCCTGAAAATGGAACGATTTATTCGATAAATGAAGGTGCTTATTATAGTTTTGATCAATCTGTACGGGAATATGTCGACTATTGTAAAAGAGAAAAATACAGTGCCAGGTATATTGGCTCTTTGGTTTCCGACTTTCATAGAAATATGCTTAAGGGAGGCATCTATATTTATCCTAAAACGGAAAGTGCTCCTAATGGGAAACTCAGGCTAATGTATGAGTGCAATGCGCTCGCTTTTATAGCAGAGCAGGCAGGTGGTATAGCTACCAATGGTGTGGATAGAATTATGGAGTTGGAACTTACTGAGCTTCACCAGCGGTCACCACTTTTTATGGGATCAAAGAAAATGGTAGAAAAAGCCCACTCGTTTCAATAGCAGGTTTATTTTGATTTGTATTTTTCCCGTGTTTTTACTTTTTGGAGTTCTCTTTTTATTATTTCCCCCGCTATTCTCCGGCTTAAATTTTCCGGCGGTTCTTCGGTGAGTATTTTTTTGAAAACAGATTCATCCAGATCTATTCTGTAAAGTGAATTCAACAGTCGGTTCATGTCTTTGTCTAAAAGATAGCTGACAATTGATGCCAGCTTCTTTTCTAAAGTTTCAAAGGTGCTTTCTTCCAGCGCCAGTTCACTATCAGGAATAGAGAAGTGGTTGCTTATGAGTTGTATGCTTAGGGAAACTTCCTGTTGTTCAGTCAAGATTACTCTTTCTTTTTTATCTCCTTCTTTGCTACCTTTTTCTTGGTTTTAACTTCAGTTTTTTCTTCCTCTACTTTTTCTTCAAAAAGCTGAGGGTAACTTTTGGACAATAGATTGTACCAGTTGGCTAGTTTTTTTATATCAGAAACATAAACTCTGTCCTCGTCATAGTCTGGGAGTATAAATTTCAAGAATGACTTCAATTCATCAGGGGCAGATGCACTTGTCACACCAATGTCTCCCTTGAATTCTGCATGAACTTTTTTCATCACATCTATCAAAGGAACAGATCCCTCTTTATTGGTAGTATAAATAGATATTTCGCCCAATACCGAAACCTTTGAATGCATGTTGACAACCAGTTTCTTCTTTTGATCATCCAATGATTCTAAGATCATCCCTCCTTTTGTTGGAGCCAATACTTTGAACAGTCCACCTTTTCCTGATACCGTTGCTATTTCATTAAAATCCATACTGTGTTTTTACTTTTTTATATCAAGCTCAAAATTAATTATTGATACCGGAAATGAAAGATAATATTTCTTTTTGTCCAACTTTATTCACAGCAGAGCTCACAAATGTTGTAGGAAGCTCCTCCCATGTTTCCTTTAATGTATTTTCAAATGTAGAAACGTTGGATAATGTTTTAGGACTATTTTGTTTGTCTGCCTTTGTAAATATTATCGAAAATGGAATACCATTCTCCCCAAGCCAATTGATAAAGTCAAGATCAATTTGCTGAGGAGGGATCCTGGAATCCACTAATACAAAAACATTGAATAAATTTTTTCTTTCCACAAGGTAAGATCGAATCATTTTGTCCCATTGTGCTTTGAGGACTTTACTCACTTTAGCCCAGCCATACCCTGGTAAATCCACCAGATACCATTCATCATTGATTAGAAAATGATTGATGAGTTGTGTCTTTCCGGGCTTTCCGGAGGTTTTTGCCAATTTGGATTTCCCTGTCAGCATATTGATTAATGAGGATTTACCCACGTTAGAACGCCCTATGAAGGCATATTCGGGTTTTTCTGTGACGGGACATTTCAAATGATCAGTATTGCTGATTACGAATTCTGCTTTTTTAATTTTCATGCCAGTAGTGGATTAATTGCCTCAATTTTCCCGCAAGTTGTAGAAGTTTTGACATAATTCTATCTCCTTACCAATAATTCATAACTTTGAACACCTTATTATTGCAGCAAAATTGAAGATTTTGGAAGTATTACCATATAAAGATAAGAATCAGGGAAAAAAGGAGCAGGTAGCTGAAATGTTCAACAACATCAGCAAGAAATACGATTTTCTCAATCATTTTTTAAGTTTAGGGATTGATATCTTATGGAGGAAGAAGGCCATCAGTTTACTTAAGGATGATGCCCCAAAAACCATTTTAGATATTGCCACCGGAACAGGAGATTTTGCTATTGAAGCATTAAAATTGAATCCTGACAAAATTATTGGTGTTGATATATCGAAAGGCATGTTGGAAGTTGGAAAGAAGAAAATGACCAGGCTTGGGCATGATCAAATGATCGAACTTCAATTAGGGGATTCTGAACGGTTGTTGTTTGATGACAATAAGTTCGATGCGGTTATCGTTGCTTTTGGAGTTAGGAATTTTGAAAACCTCGAAAAAGGATTGACCGATATGTTTAGGGTTTTAAAACCCTCAGGAAAAGTGGTAATTCTTGAATTTTCCAGGCCTTCAATGTTTCCATTCAAGCAACTTTATAGTTTTTATTTCAAAGCTATTTTACCGTTGATTGGAAAAATTGTTTCAAAGGACGATTCAGCATATACTTACTTACCTGAATCGGTTCAGCAGTTTCCTGACGGCAAAGACTTTATGGGTATTTTAAGTAAAATAGGATTCAAAGAAACTAAATGCACTTCACTCACATTTGGAATAAGTTCAATTTACACGGGCATAAAGTAATATTATTTATTTTGTTGGTGGGATGTGGTTTTAAAGGCTATACCCAAAATACAAAAAGAATAAACTTGGCCAATTATGACGACAAAAAAATCAACTATGGTTTTTTGTTGGGAGGGCACTCTTCGAAATTCAGAATAGAATATTCTGATGCTTTTGCGTCATTGGATTTAGATTCTATCCATTCTATAGTTCCTGCAAACCTGGGAGGTTTTAAACTCGGTTTTGTAGTGAACTTTCATCTTTTTCAATACCTCGATTTTAGGGTATTGCCTACAGTTGGATTTTATCAAAACAGCCTTACATACAGGTATACAGACGGAACTACCTTGTCTGAACTCAGAGACCCTACTTTTGTTGAACTTCCGCTTATGCTGAAGTATAAGTCTGTAAGAAGGGGTAATACAAGGATGTATTTGTTGGGAGGAATTAATCCTTCAATTAGAGCAGCAGGTAAAGGGGAAGACGATGAAGAAAAGCTGTTGATAAAAAGCACTAATTTGGCCATCGAAATAGGTGTGGGTTTTGACTTATATCAACCGCTTTTTAAGTTTTCGCCCGAATTGCGTTATTCCTATGGATTAGTAAATGTGCTTCAAGACAAACAGAATATCTTTAGTGCAGGACTCAGAAAAGTCACCACTCACAATTTGACATTTTACATCACTTTCGAAGGAGGCCCTTCAGAATTAAAATCTCATAACAACAAAAGGTAGGGAGGTTATTTAATTTCTTTACTATTCAAAACAGGCTTTATTTCTTGCTCAATTGGGTGCTCACTTTCTGTGTATTTCAATTTGTACATGAGGTAAAACAGAAAATTGAATTTGTTGATAGAATAATAGCTTGAATCGATCTCAGAAGTTTTCTTTTCTTGGGTCAGCTCCAAATTTGTTGATTCCTTAGTTTCGGTTTTTTTAATGGGGGAAAGACTCCCCGCAGAAGGCTCAGCTGTCTTTAATGCTTGCGAAATATATTTACTGTCTTCTTCGTTCGAATCCGCAAATACCGAAAATGAAAGGAGAAAGGTTAGTATAGTTAATATAAAATTTTTCAAATCAATTTTTGAGTTAAGTTATTGTCTGCAACGAAGTTATGGAATAATGGTTACATTTTCCCAATATCGACTTGAAATATGAGGGTTGATGATTTTTACCTTGGATTAAGTATTGGAAACGACAGTTTTATAAATGTCTTGAATTTTATTTATACCAATTATTGAAGAGTGATTTTTTATGAAATTGCCTCGTATTGTGGTCGAGTCATATTTTGATAAATCATTTAACAAAACCTGTATTTTACTACATAATTCATCAGTGTTTTCAGGTTCTACTATCAATCCATCTACTTGGGTGATCATCTCTTCTGGTCCTCCGCAGGAAGTTGTGATTACAGGCTTGCCACATGCGAGTGCTTCAAGTATTACCACCGGGTTGTTTTCGTTGCGGCTTGGAAGCACGAAAATATCACATTGCTGAAGAGCGTCTCTTACTTGATTTCTATCAAGATCGCCCAGCCAGGATACATTTTTTTCAAGACCTAATTCGTTGCAAAGGAGCTGGTAATCCATTTCACTTTCTCCTGTGCCTCCAATTGTCAATTTAATATTTTGCTGGGAATTCAGCAATATTTTAAATGCTTTAAGTAAAATATCAATTCCTTTTTGAGGGACAAGGCGTCCTATAAAGAGGAGGGAAATAGGGACATTAACACCAGATTTTTTTTGTTTTGGGATGAAAAAGTCTTCGTCAATAAAATTGTTGATTACACAAAGTTCAGCTTGGGCTTTTTCGGAGATAGACTTTTTTAAAAAGTCACTCACGCAGATGGTCTTGGAGGCCATTGCTAAAGGTTGAGTGATAAGCTTGCTGATTTCACCATCTTTATGATAAACACTAAAAGGAAAAGGGGTCATGTGTTCAGTAATGACAAAAGGAGTATTGAGGCTCTGGCTGATCTGCATGGCAACATATCCTCCAGGGTGAGATACATGGGCATGTATCAGGTCAATGCTACCATATTGTTGCTCGAAATTTTTGATATTCTTATCGTTGGCAGCAATTATATTTTTGATATTTCCCTTTAAAATCTTCCTAGTCCAAGTGTAAGCTGGTGAGAAATACTCTATGCAGTTTGGAGCTAAAGAAATACGATAGTTTTGTGGCTTTTTAAATAGCTTAGCTAAAAGCTGAAATGGTTTTGCAACCTCTAGAAGTAGAGATGGGTGATTTGATCCCCAAGTACTGATGCCAATGTTGTGTTCAGGAAAATGTCTGGCAAACAGCATGGCTTGTTCTTTTATGAAAATCCCGGTATTAGGGTTCTCAGTGCTGGGATACCAAGATGGAATAATGAGGATATTCAAAACTAGATGTAGTTAAATTGCTTTAAGTATGGGGTTAATTTAGATGACATCAACTCTTTTTCGGATTCATTGAGGAGCTCTTTCCATTGTCCTACTGATGTAGTTTTGATTGGTGTGTGTAGGTTGTGATGATGCGGCTCATTATATTCTTTTACGTTCGGTACCTTATTTTGAAAGTCTAACATCTCGGCATTAAACTCTCTTCCGAGGTGATGCATTATTTTCTTGAGCTCCACTTCTGGATGTGCCACCAGGTCTTCATATTTCACTAACAATACACTGGTCTTTTTTTTGAGCCAATTGTATTTTTTGATAGACTTAATCCATAAGTCTGATGCGTGCTCAGGTTGCACAAGTGTGTCAAAAGTTTCTGTCTTTCCTTTTTTATACGCAGCGGTAACATCACGTCCATCCCGGATTAGAAAGACGTACTTGGCGTTGGGAAAGCAACTATAGATCTCATTGAGATACCTTGTGTTCATCGGAGTAGTGTCTCCCCAAAGGGCACCAGGTTTTCCATTTTGATCGGCGCAATTACCATAAATATGACGAAGAATATTTTCCATATTTTTTTGCTGCCCCTCAAATAGAAACGCTTCATTTAAGATATTATTTACATTGAAATTCCAAGAATGGCTGCCTGTTTCTTTTATCAACTCACCATAAATTATTTTCACCAAATCTCTCCAGAGGATAAAATTGTATAGTTGGAATTTGATAATGCTGTTGCCAATGAAATACTGCTCAGGTGGTAAAAAAAACTCAGAATGTTGGTTGAGTATTACATTGAGTAATGTACTTCCATTTCTACCAGATCCGAAAATGAAAAAAGGTTCTTGACTTGCCTTAACACCGCTTTTGAGGTGGTATTTTTTAGGAAGCAAAGCCAATACCTTAATAAGAAATCGGGCAAGTTTAATTTTTTTCATTTTAAGATCTACCTGTTAAGAAAACTTAAAGATCATATTGTTTTTGTAAGATCGGAATTGTCCTAACTTTTTTTTGTGTAAAGGAATTCTCAGGTCATGCTTTTTCAGCATTTCGAGGAACCATTTTCCTCTGTCATTTTCATTTAAATATTGTTCGATATGATCAGGTATGTGAGATTCTGAAAACAAATCATGGTAATGAATGCTGATTAGATCATCAGGTCTTGCAGCTGAGCGGTTAGTCTCTACTAGTTTGTGGTGTAAATGTATTGGGTAGTTATAGCAGTTTCCAAATTCGGCGACTTTCAAATCGAGAGCAGATACTGAGGCCGCAAGTGAGATTTGCTCTGTAAAAAACAAACCGTTTGAAGGGATTAATTTTTTAGAGATCATCATTTCGAAATTTTGTTTCCATTGACCATACAAACCTGTACTTCTTTTAGACACGATATGCCCAGTATTCCAGTAAGCTAAAATATGTTGTGAATCTAAAGTAGTAGTGATGTGCTTTCGGGAATTTACACCTAGTTGTTGATACAACTGATCCCAATATGCAGCGTTAGCATCTGTTTTTCCGTCTGATCCTGATCCTATTATGTCCACTGGTCTCAGCCTGACATCATAATTACTAAGATCGATCATTTCATCTGGTTGGTTGAACACTACAACATCTGAATCTAGAAATATTAAAATTTCTGAATCAATGTTTTGCTCAGCCCATGCACAAATCAGAGGTTTGTTTGCCAAAGGATAAAAGCCATAGTTTTTATTCAATTCAATGTCAATGAAGTTAACATTATGTTTTTCAAAGAATTGTAAGGTTTCTTTAGATACTTTTTTAGACTTCCTCGGTTGAAAACTATAAATGGGACAATCTTTTGCAACTCCGCCAAATTGCCTGATGGAGCTGATTAGGATTTTTGACATATTCTCTAAAACCCCTTTTTCGGTACATATGATAATGCTTGCGTTTTTCAAATACTAAACCTCTATGTGATATACCAGCCTGTTGGATTCTATTGCCCCCATTCTTTCCTTAAAAGTAATCAGACTTTTTTGTGGAGAGCCATTGATAGAAGAGATTCCTAAATCAATATACTGATAGCCCTCATTTTTGTATTTGCTAACCAATTCGTAAGTGAGGAAAGTCAATGGGCTATATGCTTTGTAGGTTCTGTCAAACGCCGGTAAATAATTATATACCATCTCATCGTTCAATCTAACCACAATTGTAGCTGCCAGAATCTGATTTTGCTGATTTCTAACGGTAAAAGACTCATAGTGGCCTGGTAGCTTTTTAAAAGCAGTCATTAAGTTTTTTTGAGTAATGTTTATTTTAATTCCAGACTGATTTCTGCAATGGGTTATGAAACTATGAATTTCTGAAAGATCATTTATAAATTCCTGTTTCACAACAAGTCCAGATTGAATACATTTTTTTATTTTCCGTTGCTGCATGGAGTGTATCGAATCAAGATAATTGTTTTGCATCAAATGGATGTGGTGGTTGATTTCAGTTGATTGTACTTTAAAACCAAAATCTTTCAGAACTTGGTCTAGTCTCTTATTTAGCTTTTCACCAATGAAAAAAGGAGGTTGTTTGATGACTAGCTCTTTAATGCCCTGATCACTGAGCCTCTTGACAATACTTTTAAAAAACACTATTAATTCTTCATTAGTTGTGTTTTTTAAAATTGACAGGCCAGCATAAGGACAATAGAGTAATGAAATGGCTCTATTGTTGAATAAATCAAAACTGATATTAAGAGCGGAATCACCACCTGAACCTTCACTAGAAAAGCTGATGATGTTTCGGTTCGCATGAAGGTGAATAAACTTTTCTGAGTTGAATATGAGCGTTCCATTGTTTAAGGGCAATGCCCTTTTTGATTCAGTGAGTTGGAAATTGCTGTAAGGTTTATGTGATGATTTTTCTGACATTTTTGTTGGGTGTAGCTCACTTTTTTATTGCCATAAATATAAATGTATCTAATTTTGATCAATATTTTTAGACTCACCAATATCCCTTGCCTAAATAACCACTGATACCTGACATGAGAAAGTATTTGATACTGTTTTTATTTTTTTCTGGTTCTCAGGCTGTTGCCCAAAAACTGGCATTGTTTGATTATCCAGAAAGGATGTCAATGGTAGAACAAGCTGGTTATTTTATTTACAATAACGAATACGAAAAAGCAGATAGTGCTATTTCCAACGTGGCAAAAGTACTGCCTGAACATCCTATAATATATATGATGCGTGCATTGAATATTGCTTGGAAGGAGATGCCAATCAGAACTACCAGTAATGTGTTTCCAGCTCATTATGAAGCTTTACAAAAAGTAATTGTGGCAGCAGAAAAACTTCAGGAAGATAGCGAAAATCATCAGGAAGGGGTATTCTTTGAAATGTCAGCCAGAGGATTGCTAACGGAATATTATGCCAGAGAAGGCAATTACCTTAAGGCGCTAGGGGAGGCAAGAAGAATGTACGGGCTGGCCAGAACGGGGTTTGATTTTGTAGATGATAATTCAGAGTTTTTATTTTCCACTGGGCTCTATAATTACTTTAGAGAAAAATATCCTGAAAGGCATCCTATTTATAAGCCGTTTATGTGGATTTTCAAAAGTGGCGACATTGACAAAGGGTTGGTTCAATTAGATCAAGCGACCAAGATGGGTAAGTTGATTAAAATAGAGGCACATTTGTATTTGGCTTATATCTATCTACGATATGAAAATAAGCCTTATAAGGCCCGTCAATATTTAGAAAATTTAGTGAGTGAGTACCCAAACAACAGCTATTTTAAATCAAAATTGATTGAATGCATGGTGTCTCAGGGTGACTATGAAAAAGTCCTCCCTTTGGTTGAAGATTTGCAAGCGAAGAAAGATAAATACTATGTTTTGTGCGGTGAGGTTTATTTGGGTGTTTACCAGGAAAAGTACAAAAAGAATAATATGCTCGCAGCAGAGCACTACAAAAAGGCACTTGAGATAGGTCAACAATATGACAATAAAGGGCTCTACTATAAAAGCATTTGTTTGCTTGGGATGGGAAAAATTACAGAGGGAAGAGGCAATAAGTCTGAGGCCGAAGGATATTATAAAGAAGCAATGGCTATCGACGACAATGATCAGGTCACAAAAGAGGCCAAACAGCGCTTGAAGGAACTGTAATGGAAGACCGGATCTATCAAACTATTTCAAAAAAGTCTGAGGGCTTCTACAAAGAAAAAGGCAGCAAATTTATTGCGTATGCATATCCCGTCAAAAATACATCTGAAGTAAAGGAGAAAGTTGGTGAATTGAAAAAGGAATATTATGACGCACGGCACCATTGTTTTGCTTTTATTCTGGAAGAAAACAACCAGCAAATTGTTCGGGCCAATGATGATGGTGAGCCTGGACACAGTGCAGGAGATCCCATTCTTGGGCAAATCAAGTCTTTCGAATTGGAAAACGTATTGGTAGTGGTTGTTAGGTATTTCGGTGGTACCAAGCTTGGCGTGAGTGGATTAATTCATGCTTACAAAACAGCTGCTGAAGATGCATTGTCTAAAGCCAGGATTATAGAAGTAGTGGTGAAGCGAACAATTGAAATATCATACCCCTATGACAAAACCAACGAAGTAATGCGCCTTGTTGGGGAATTCGAAGTTGACATCTCAAGTCAGTTATTCGAAGAGTCTTGTCTGATAGTGGGGCAAATACTTCCTTCCAAGTTCAGTCTATTGAAAGACAAGGTTGCTTTGGTACAGGGTGTTGAGTTAGTTTAAGTAGGATGATTTGTTTTTTTATCCTTCAATTTCGGAAAATGGATTCAGTTGTATTTAACAATTTTAATGATAAAAATGTTACCAAAATCAGTACTAATCACAAAACAGGTTATTCAATAGTTTACTCCGATTATTTGCATATCAGTTTTATTTTCCGCATTCTTGGAGTCTTAAGAAATAGCAATGATTAATTTCATAAAAGTGTCAACAATTCCTCAGTTTGGAATCATTGAAACTCTGGCCAAGGAAATTTGGACAGAGCACTACACTTCAATTATTGGTTCTGAGCAAGTGGGTTATATGCTAAATAAGTTTCAGTCAATGGCTGCCGTCGAAGCTCAAATAGTCGATGGATATGAATATTTTATTATTGATGTCAAAGGCGCAAACATTGGATACCTAAGTGTTAGAAAAGAAAACAAATCGCTTTTTCTGAGTAAAATTTACTTGCTTTCATCTTCAAGAGGTCAGGGTTTTGGTAAAGAAGCATTACTTTTTGTAGAAAGCCATGCAAAAAGTTATGGTTTGGATAAAATTCGCTTGACTGTTAATAAAAACAATACAGGTAGTATAAAGGTGTATGTCAATATTGGGTTTTTTCAGGTTGATGCTGTAGTGATGGATATTGGTGGAGGTTACGTCATGGATGATTATGTTTTTGAAAAATTGATTGGCTAATAGGAGAGCCATTTCCCGTCCTATGATTTCATGCACAAATCAGGCTCTTTTGTGGATCAATCAGATAAAAACTAATAATTACTCGTATAGAATTCCTACATTCAAGTAATTTTAAGCTTTTCGAATGCGATGATAGAATTAACATCATATCAAATAATACTACTCTTTATTCTAGGAGGGTTGGTTGGCGTTGCAGCCCCTTTGGTTTTGGGTCGCTTTATTAGACCGGATCGTCCAAATGAGGAGAAAAACACTACTTATGAAAGTGGAGAAGATCCTATTGGTAACTCTTGGGGAAAATTCAATATACGCTTTTACGTAGTAGCTCTAATTTTTATTTTGTTCGAAACCGAGCTTGTGTTTTTATTTCCTTGGGCAATAGTTTTTGGAGATCAAAACCTAATAGAGGCTACCAATGGTATTTGGGGCAAATTCGCATTTGTTGAGATGACTATATTTATCTTGATTCTCGTATTGGGTTTGGCCTATGTATGGGCGAAGGGATTTCTGGAATGGGACAAACCCGAACTCAAAATAAAGAAATTCGACTCTAATATACCAGATGATTTATATTCTCAAATAAATAGTAAATACTCCTGATGCAGCAAGACAGTCAATTAAATAGTGGTGGAGTTATTGTGAGTAAACTGGAAGACCTTACCAACTGGGCTAGGTTATCCAGTATTTGGCCTATGGGATTCGGATTGGCGTGTTGTGCCATAGAGATGATGGGCAGTATGGCTTCTGGCTATGATTTGGATAGGTATGGTGTGATTCCGAGAGCTTCTCCCAGGTTATCGGATGTAATGATAGTAGCCGGTACCGTTACTTATAAGATGGCTGACAGAGTGAGGAGATTGTATGAACAAATGTCTGAACCTCGATATGTAATATCAATGGGCTCATGCGCCAATTGTGGTGGTCCTTATTGGGAGCATGGATATCATGTGGTGAAAGGAGTGGATAAAATTATTCCTGTAGATGTATATGTACCAGGATGTCCACCAAGGCCTGAAGCTTTGATTGGTGGTATTATCAAATTAAGAGAGAAAATTGAAGGGGAGTCTTTGATCGCTCCGAGATTATTGATCAATTCAATGAAGGAAAAAGTTTGACCCTTGTATAAATTCGAAGACATAAAGAAAATATTGTTATCCACTTTTGGAGAAGACGTGATTGTGGGAGAGGATCTTAATTGTACCCCCAAAGCAATCTTGATCAAACCAGATAAAATCAATGCCATTTGTCAGGAGTTGTTTCAAAACAAGGAAACGTATTTCGATTCATTGTCTTGCCTTACAGGCATTGATAATGGTCCCGAAAAAGATACAATGGAAGTTGTTTACAACCTGTATTCCATCCCATTTGAAATTTCATTGATGCTGAAAGTTAAAATAGCCCGTAAGAATCCTGAAGTCTCTTCTGTGGCTTCAATATGGCAGACTGCCAACTGGCATGAGAGAGAAGCTTATGATTTATTAGGCATTCACTTTACAGGACATCCTGATATGCGCAGGATTTTAATGCCTGCTGATTGGGAAGGTCATCCATTGCAAAAGGATTATGAAGAGCCTCTTGAATACAGGGGAATGGAAACAGTAAGAAGAGAAGATGACTGATGCCTGAGATTCAATATAAATACCACAAAGACAATCTGAAAAAATCAGAGCCAAATATCTATAATAAGGATAATCTGCGCACTGAAGAAATGGTCATTAATATTGGACCACAGCACCCTTCAACTCATGGAGTTTTGCGACTAGAAGTCGTGACCGATGGGGA
>CAXBNB010000028.1:0-14049 GCA_963976505.1 uncultured Reichenbachiellaceae bacterium | reverse complement strand
ACCCAGGAAATGTACATTACTGTTGACGACAAATTCATAACCTTATCAAATGGTGTGTTGGTAGAATCAACAAAGAACAATGACAATACCAGAACGGACTATTGGGAAATGGATTTGCCGCATGCGCCATATCTATTTATGATGGCAGTTGGTGACTTTGCAGAAATAAAAGATGAATGGCAAGATGTGCCGTTGACTTATCTAGTAGAAAAGGAGTATGCACGGTATGCCAAAGATATTTTTGGCAATACGCCAGAAATGATGACATACTTTTCCGAACTGCTTGGAATTAACTTCCCTTGGAAAAAATATGCTCAGGTGGTGGTAAGAGATTTTGTGTCAGGAGCGATGGAAAATACTACTGCTTCAGTATTTATGGAAGCGGTTCAATCCAATAGCCGAGAGCTGCTAGACAGGCGTTGGGACGACATCATTGCACACGAGTTATTTCACCAGTGGTTTGGTGACTTGGTGACTACCGAGTCATGGTCTAACCTAACGCTCAATGAAGGTTTTGCCAATTATTCCGAATACCTGTGGGATGAATATAAATATGGTCAGGATGAAGCGGACTATAATTTTTCTCAGTCAAAAGAAAGTTATTTTGATGAAGCCAAAGACGACCCTAAATCATTGATCAGGTTTTATTATGAGACCAGGGAAGACATGTTTGATAGACATTCTTACAATAAAGGGGGGTGGGTGTTGCATATGCTTCGCAACTATGTAGGTGATGAGGCTTTTTTCACCGCATTAAATTTGTATTTGAATCAAAATGCATTTCAAACTGTCGAAATTAATGACCTAAGATTGGCATTCGAAATGGTAACAGGTGAAGACCTCAACTGGTTCTTCGATCAGTGGTTTATGCTATCCGGGCATCCGACTTTGGACATCACACACAAATATCAGAATGACACGCTTTATTTGGACATCATGCAATCCCAAGATGAAGAGACGCATTTGTTTAAGCTTCCAGTATTTGTAGATATATGGGTATCAGGTGAAATAGAACGATTTCCTATTATTATTGAAGAGGAAACGGAAACTTATAAATTTCCTCTCAGCGAAGCACCTGAATTGGTGCTTTTTGATCCAGAGAACCAATTATTGGCTGAAATAAGTCACAGTAAATCAGATAAGGAATTGGCATTTCAATATGACAATGCGGTGGGTTTTGAAGCAAGAAAAGAGGCCATGTTGAAAGTGGCAGATTTCAAAAGTGGATCTTTACAGCACGAAATAATAGAGAAGGGACTCAAAGATGCATTTTTCGGTATTCGACTAATTGCATTAGGGCTAATCGAGTCGAAGGTAGTTAAACTAAAAAAATATGAAGAGCAGCTTGTCTCTATGCTAGAGGATGATAATTCCTATGTGAGGGCAGATGTACTTTCCCTATTGGTCTCTGCAAATTCGAATAAGTATTCTCCCAAATTGTATGAAGCATTAAATGATTCTTCTTATTACGTATTGGGAAGTGCCATTCAGTTTATTGCTGATTCCAAGCAAAAAATCTCAAATGACCAAATAGAAAAGTTTAAGAAGGAAAAAAACATCAACGTAATCATTTCATTGGTTGGTTATTTCAGTGCTCAGGAAGCGTATCCTGATTATCAATGGTATGCTGACAAAATGAGTATTTTTTCAGGCAATGAACTTTTTTACTTTATCCAGTACTTTTCAGAAATGCTACTGAAAGCGCCAGAGGAAGAACGAAAGCTGGCGGTGGATACCTTTGGTAAGTTGGCGTCAAACCACGCCAACTATATTGTGAGGCTTTCTGCTTATCAGGGGCTTATGTTGCTTTCTGATTTATCAGGAGTAGAACAACTTTTGGCTCAAATAAAAACTACCGAAACCGATGAAAGATTGCTGGAAATCTACAAGGACTTATAAGAATTGCATATACAATCCAATCACTTCTTAAAATTATTTATATCTTGTACAGAGGTAGATGTACAATATTCTTTTTTTCTGAAATCAGATAGATGAAACTAGCTGCAATAGACATAGGATCAAATGCCGTGAGGTTACAGATAACCAACGTGATTAGTTATGGAGACAATACAACTTTCAAAAGGCTTCAATACATCCGTTTTCCATTGAGACTTGGTGGAGATGTCTTTAGTATACAAAAAATAGGAGAAGTAAAGACTGGTCAGTTTATTGAACTGATGAAGGCTTTTAAAATTATGATTGACCTCTATGAAGTAGATGAGTATTATGCCTGTGCTACATCTGCAGTGAGGGAAGCTGAAAATGGAGAAGAACTGGTTCAGAAGATTTATGAAGAGTCAGGCTTGAAAATTAATATCATTTCTGGAGAAGAGGAAGCAGAAATGATCAACAGGGTAATTGCTTTTCAACTCGATGAAGGGGATTATTTACATATAGATGTGGGTGGAGGTAGCACTGAACTCAATATTTACAAAAACAAAATTAAGGTAGGAGCCAAGTCATTTCCTATTGGAACAGTAAGAAAACTGGGACTGAAAAGTAGAGAAGCAGCCTGGCAGGCTTTGTATGATTGGATTGATTCCTACACAAGCAACAGTGACTATCATATCACTGCGATTGGTACTGGAGGCAACATCAACAAGTTGTACGAGCTGGCAGTAGGGATTGCAGACAAGCAGATGTCTTTTAAGCAGCTGAAAGCCACTAGAGCCATGTTGAAAGAACTTCCTTTGGAAGAAAGAATGTATAAACTTCAGCTGAATGCCGATCGTGCCGATGTAATCATACCTGCTTCAGACATTTATTTGAATGTGATGAAAAAAGCAGATGCCAATAAAATATTAGTGCCAGATGTAGGGTTGAAAGATGGTATCATGAATTACCTCTATGAAAAAAATAGATATCAAAAGGGACGTTTCTTAATCAAAAACTCATAGGAAATGAAAATACCTGTAAAGAAGATACTGAACTTTCTTGCCATTGACATTTGGAAAACCAAAGGGATACAAGGCTACAAAGCAAGACTCTATCGATGGATTAAAATCTTTATCATCACGGGCAAAGAAATTGCCAAAGACAAAGTTTTTATTCAGGCTTCTGCACTTACCTATTTTTCCACTCTTTCTATCGTGCCAGTCATTGCTACCATTTTTGGTATATCAAAAGGATTTGGGTTTTATAAAGATATTAAAGGGGAGCTTGGTAAGTTTTTTAAAGGCCAGGAAGAAGCTTTAGAAAAAACTATTGGATGGGCACAAACCATGCTTGATAATGCCAAAGGTGGATTGATAGCAGGTATAGGTGTTATTATCTTGATCTATGTAGTGATGCGCCTGCTCAATAACATTGAAGCGGCTTTTAATACGATCTGGCATATTAAGCAACCTAGGTCATGGTTGAGAAAATTTACCGATTACTTCGGTATAGTCGTCTTCGCTCCTATTTTGTTGTTTGTCTCCAACAGCTTGACTGTTTTTATTCGAACTCAAATAACAGATATATCTAAAGAAATAGAAGTGCTCGGTTTTATAGAACCAATCATTATTTTCTTTCTGAATCTTTCACCATACTTCGTGATATGGATCCTGTTTACCCTGGTTTATATGATCATGCCCAATACAAGGGTGAAGTTTAAATCAGCCATGATTGCTGGGGTAATAGCTGGAACTGTTTTTCAGCTCACTCAATGGGGATTTATTACATTTCAGATTGTTGCATCCAATTATAACGCCATTTATGGTAGTTTCGCTGCACTTCCTTTGTTTCTAATTTTTACCCAGATCAGTTGGACCATAGTATTTATAGGTGGTGAAATATCTTACGCCCACCAAAATGTGGACAGGTACATTCCAGACGATTCCAGTATGGAATTGAGCTACGACCGGAAAAGAAAAACAGTGCTATTGGTGATGTCTCTGATTGTCAAAAACTTCGAAAACGGTGAAATCCCGTTGACAAAAGTAGAGGTGTCTGATGCCCTTCAAATACCTTATCGGTTTGTGGCTGATGTAATGAACGATCTGGTGCATGCCGGAGTATTGTTTAGGAGTAATATTAGCCAAAAGGAGGTGGATGTTTACTTGCCTGCCATTGATATACACAAAATTACAGTAGAGTATGTTTTCAGCAAACTGGACAAAGATGGCTTGAACAGCATTTGCGCTCATCAAAACGTCATTATGACTAAAATTGATCAAACAGTGGATCAAATTTTGGAAGAGGTCAAAGGCTCTTCTGCCAATGTTTTGGTGAAGGATTTGTAGTTATTGCTTATCTACTCCTTTGCTTCATAGACCAGCTAAAAGTAAATTCTGAGACAACAGTTCCATCTTCCATCTTTCCGATGGTTTTCAAATGAACAACCGAAGGTTCACCAGTTGCCATACACTGTTCCATGGCTTGTTGTACTTTTTCTCCACCTTCACAAGTGAAGTAAGTTCGTCCAGTAGCCTTTTTGGTAAATGTGGCTTTTAAGTCAACTATAATAAATGCTATGGAAGGTTTTTGTCCCTGAATGTAGAGCAATACCAACGCTGCTGTAGACAGCTCGGCAGCCATACTTTGTACGGCAAAATAAATTGATTTGAAAGGGTTTTTGTTGAGGAATTTGAATGGGACAGAGGTTACAGCTTTCGATTTGTCAAGTGACCTTAGCCTCATACCTGCGATCCATCCTGCAGGTACACTCGTTAATGAAAACAACCAGAAATTCATTGGATTGAGCATTTTCTTCCGGAATTTCTTTTGCTCTGTGGATAGCATGTTTTCTTACACTAGACATTTGTTTGGGGTTTGTTGAATTGTCAATTTAAGCATTTAATCATTCAAGAAAAAAATAGCCTAAACATTACCTATGCCCTTGATTCAGAAAAACTTGTGGCATGAGCAGTGTAAGACAAACAATATGTGCTATTCTTCGAGGAGTTAAAACCCTCAAATGCTTTCAAAGTAGTGGTGTGGAGGGGTTCTGGACCTATAGAAAATCAACAGTGATCACGACTTTTTGTACAGAAAGATCAACGCTCCAAGGGCGATCCATAGGCCGAAAAATTCTCGACTTTCTTCTACATACATTTTATCAACCTTCATAGATGCTACTATTTCACCGGGCTGCCCAATCGTAAACCAATCATAAACACCAGGTATATAAATAAGGCTGTAAAGTGCACCTATTACTATTCCAGCCAACAATATCTTTTTTGTACGGATGCCTAACACAGCCAAAATGAAAAACGTGGCAGCAATACCATAAATAATCATCCAAAGCAATGGATCAGGGTCATTGTATTGTACTCCAACAAACAAAAGAAATAGTAAAGCGAAGAATATGTTGATGATTTTCATAGAATGTAAAGGTATAAAAATCCTTAAGATTTATTAAAGTTGAATTTATAAAAATAATCGTATGAATGATTGATTAATGTCTCTATCCATGAAGAAGATAAGATTTTCATAAAAGTACCTTAACCCATGGTATCGACCATTTATGTAATAAAATATTTTATGTACGCATCTCTTGTTATTTTTACTTTAAACATATTAAACCCTAAATTTTTGAAAAAAATTAACGTATGAAAACGATTCAAAATATTTTACAAGTCATACTGCTTATTGGCTTATTTGCTGTTGTTCAATCTTGCGGAGAGCAGGACACCACAAAAGAGGAAACCAAGCTTTCAATTGATTTTGAAAAATACACCCTAGAAAATGGATTGCAGGTCATTTTGCACAAAGATGATTCAGACCCTATAGTTTCTGCGGCCATCATGTATCATGTAGGATCCAATAGAGAAGTTGAAGGCAGAACGGGCTTTGCTCATTTATTCGAGCACATGCTTTTTCAGGAGTCTGAAAATGTACCACAAGATCAGTTTTTCAAAAAAATACAAGATGCAGGAGGTACTCTAAATGGAGGTACGTGGCAAGATGGTACAGTGTATTATGAAGTGGTGCCGAAAAATGCACTTGAAATGGTCTTGTGGCTGGAGTCTGACAGGATGGGATTTTTGATCAATACAGTTACAGAAACTGCTTTTGCCAATCAGCAGGAGGTAGTGCAAAATGAGAAAAGACAAAGAGTGGATAATAATCCTTATGGTCATACGAGTTACGTGATAGACAAGAATATTTTTCCAAAAGGGCATCCTTACAACTGGCAAGTAATAGGCGAACTGGTGGATTTGCAAAATGCCACCGTAGAAGACGTAAAAGAATTTTACAGGAAATTTTATGGGCCGAACAATGCCACGCTGGTGTTGGCAGGGGATTTTGATACTAAGGAAGCCAAGGCGTTGATTGAGAAATATTTTGGGGAAATTAAGAAAGGGCCTGAAGTTCCGCCTTTGGAAATTCG
Organism: uncultured Reichenbachiellaceae bacterium; assembly: GCA_963976505.1. Classification (GTDB taxonomy): domain Bacteria; phylum Bacteroidota; class Bacteroidia; order Cytophagales; family Cyclobacteriaceae; genus CAXBNB01. The sequence goes on along the minus strand of CAXBNB010000028.1, from coordinate 7,736 downwards.
AAATGTAACCCTAGATAAGACGGTAAGATTGTATCATGAAGATAATTTTGCAAGAGCAGCTCAATTGAACATGGTTTGGCCAACGATTCATGAAGCACACAAAGACCAATATGCGCTACAGTTTTTAGGACAGCTTTTGTCTGAGGGTAAAAAAGCTCCATTGTATAAAGTTTTGGTGAAAGAAAAGGAATTGACATCAAATACCGTGGCTTATTCTAGAGTGATGGAAGTAGCAGGCAAATTTAGGGTGAGCATTACGGCCAACGAAGGCAAAAACCTGACGGACATAGAAAGTGCTGTTTTGGAAGCATTCAAGAAATTTGAAGAAGAAGGCATCACTGACAAGGACATTGAAAGGGTGAAAGCCAGTCTGGAAACAGATGTGTACAATGGTATTAGTAGCATATTGAATAAATCTTTTCAATTGGCGAATTATAATGTTTTTAGAGGAGATCCAGGGTTCATTACGCAGGATGTGGAAAACATATTGGCCGTGTCAAAAGAGGATGTTTTGAACGTTTACAATAAATATATTAAAGACAAACCTTATGTCATTACCAGCTTTGTGCCAAAAGGAGGTTTGGATTTGGTCGCTGAAAATTCAGTGAAAGCTGAAGTAGTGGAGGAAGAAATCTCTGAAAATACAGAGAAAAAAGTTGCGGATGCTACACCCGAGGAAATAAAGAAAACACCATCAAAAATTGACCGTTCGACAGAACCAATAAAAGGAGCAGACCCTATAGTGACTATTCCTGTGCCATGGGAAGATAAGTTAAATAATGGCATGGTGGTCTATGGAATGGAGCAATCCGAAGTACCTCTCGTTCAGTTCAATATTGTACTGAGAGGAGGTCATTTACTTGATTCTTTTGATAAGAACGGTGTGTCAAACTTAATGACAGACATCATGAGTGAAGGCACAAAAAATAAGACACCAGAAGAATTGGAAGAAGAGATCGAGTTGCTAGGAGCCAATATCAGCATGTACACCAGCAGTGAAAGCATTACTATTTCTGCGAATACACTTGCGAGAAATTTTGAAAAGACGCTGGCGCTGGTGGAAGAAATTTTATTGGAGCCGAGGTGGGACTTGGAGGAGTTTGAACGTATTAAAACAAGGACTATTAATGGAATACAAAGAAGTGCAGCCAATCCCAATGTAGTAGCGGATCAGGTGTATAATAAATTATTGTATGGCCCTGATCATATTATGTCTTATCCTGGTGCAGGTACAGAAGAGTCAGTAGCTGCCTTGACCATAGATGATTTAAAGGAGTATTATGATAAATATTATTCACCAACGGTTGCAAGGTTTCATGTTGTGGGTGCTGTGGATAAAGAAAAAGTAATGTCTTCTTTGGCGGGTATTAACGAAAGGTGGAAAGCAAAGGATGTTACTATTCCAGAGTATAAAATTGCACCTCAGCCAGAAACTGCTTCTTTGTATTTTCTGGATATCCCCAATTCGAAACAGTCAGTGATCAACATTGGTTACTTGGCAAAACAGAGAACTGATGAGGATTATTATGCCACGACCGTCATGAATTATAAGCTAGGAGGTTCGTTCAGCGGCAATGTAAACCTGATCTTAAGAGAAGAAAAGGGCTATACTTATGGTGCAAGAACCAATTTTGATGGAAGCACGATTATTGGACCTTTTACGGCTTCTTCGAGTGTGAGAACTAATGCTACATTCGAGTCTGTGCAGATATTTAAGGAGGAGATGGAAAAGTATAGAAATGGCATCAGTCAGGAAGATTTGGATTTCACAAAGAATGCCCTGATAAAATCTAATGCCCGTGCTTTCGAAACCTACGGAGCATTGCTTGGAATGATGCGGACTATGAGCGCCTACAATTTTTCTTCGGATTACATTGCCAAACAACAAGGAGTAGTGAAAACGATGACATTAGAAGAACATAAGGCATTGGCTGAAAAGTACATTATACCAGATAAGATGATTTATTTAGTCGTTGGAGATGCTGCAACACAATTTGATAGATTTAAGAACACAGGGTTCGATCAAATAAAGTTGATCGATAAAGACGGCAAAGAAGTAGAGATTCCGATAATGGAAAATATGAATAAATAAGAAGCGCTTTTAAACGCAATTTTTGAGGAGTTTCAAATACTTGGAGTGCTTGTTGAAAATAAAACTGAAACCTGTTGAATTTATTTTGACAGGTTTTTGTTTTATGAGAGTTAAAATATTCTAACGCTGCTTGGTCACATTTGTCCTTAATCCCAATGTTTGTGTCTGCCGAAGAGGCATATACAAAACGGAGGTGGGGTTTATAATATGACAAATGGGGCTAATTATTGATATCGAAAATATAAAAAGATGGATAGTCAAAAAGACATGAATTGTGATGATGGTGTATGTGCTACGCCTGGCAATATTGAAGAAACTAATGAAAGCATCGAAACCAAAGAATCTCAAGGGAAACTAATTTATTTTGGAGACCCCATGTGCTCTTGGTGTTGGGGGGTCACTAACCATTTAAAGCAATTAAAAAGCGCATTTGATGGAAGACTCGAATTTGGAATGGTCATGGGTGGATTAAGGCCTGGTGGAGGAGAGCTTTGGAATAGTGAAATGAAGGCATTTTTGCGAGAACATTGGGAACATGTGGAGCAAGCATCTGGCCAGCCTTTTAACTATGAATTGCTTGATTGGGATGAATTTGATTATGATACAGAGCCTTCTGCAAGAGCCGTTAGGGTTATTAGAGACTTGAAACCTGATCAGGAATTGGAGTTTTACCAATCCGTACAACATGCATTTTATGTTTTGAACAATGATCCTGGGAAAAAGGAATTTTACCAACCATTGTGTGAGCAAATAGGAGTTTCGTTTGATGCATTTATCACCCTTTTCGATTCAGCTGGCTACAAACAATTGGTGCGTCAAGACTTTATGTATGCTCAGCAATTGGGAGTGCGAGGGTTTCCTTCGGTGGTGTTGCAGCAGGGTGAAAAACTGACAGCAATTTCCAGAGGGTATGCGACATTTGGGGAGATGAAGGCTCGTGTGGAAGAGTTATTGGTAAATTAGGCTTCCATGTTTTTCAACTCTAGATCCAGTGCTTTGGTAGAGATTTGAATTTCAATCAATGAGAGAATCAGTGAAATCAGTAGAGATATAAGACTTGCTCCAAAGGCATAATTGGCGATTTGTAAGCTTTCTTGAAAAAGGAGAAACATACAAAGTACAGTGAGCAAGAAGCTCAAAATTCCAAAAGCTTGCATGTTTCTGATCAAAAACAATCTTAACCTGAGGTTTTTAATCTGTCCTTTTATGATACTGTCATGCCCACTTTCTTCATATCTTTTGTACAGGCTTCTGATAAGGGTGGCCACTGCCAAAAACCTATTGGTGTAAGCCAGAAGTAATAATGTGATGGCAGGAAAAAGAAGTGCCGGTGTTGAGATGTCTAGATTCATGGGTGGTGGTCTTGGTTATAAATAATCGCTATGGCACTAAAAAAAAGGTTATTCAATTCATGAGTCCTATTGGATCTGAATCAAGTCCAACAATGTTCATATCTGTAATCAACCATTTTTCTAGACATGTTAAGATTTAGGATACTAAGGTAGCTATCTATTTTAATTTTATCAGATTGTTCCTGTTCAGCAATGAATTTTTCATACGATTGGATGTTTTGAATTTTATCGTCCTTGAATATTTTGATTGGTTTACCGTTCAGTTGGACTCCATGGATTATATCCTGCTTAACATTGAATTCCTTTAGAATAAAGTATATGGGTTCAATAAATTTATCACTTTCTACGATTTCTTTGAATCCAAGAATTACAGGATGAGCAACCCAAAGCTGTATCCAGCCGTCTTTTGTTTGGTCAACAGAAAGAGGTGATGCACCTTGTATTATACATTTGTTGGTATCTTCATAAGTTAATCTATCAGTCGTGAATTGGGCAGATAAGTTTTTAACTTCATTCAATTTTTGTTGTTGATGTAAGAAATACGAATCTTCTAGAAAAATATCATTTAAGAGGTTTACGATCTGTTTAAGTACATTAAAAACGAAAAAACCAAACACTTGATCCTTTTCTGGGTGCATTAAAATGTTTCGTAATTCTCTTGCATGGTCGAGTTGGCGTAGTATATTTTTGTTGGATTCCTGACTGTTCAATTGTTGTATTAATGCTGCAAGTGTCTTTTTTCTTTTTTTACCTGTTCTATCAATAAATTCAAGATCAATTTCAACTGACTGGCACCTCATTTTAATAGCTAATTCAAAAACCCTTGCAAGTTTTACCAAAATCTCATCCGCTATTGGGTAATGATAATATGCTTGTGCCATGATATATTCAGCTACTAAATAGGCCTTTTTAATTTCCTTAGGGACTTTATCATGAAACTTCCCAACAACTACATATTTTTGGAAATATTCATTGAAGTTTTTGCAACCTAATGAATTCCATGTATCATCAGGTTTATGATAATCTAGGCCTTTGTTATCATTTGAATTCATTACTCATGTCTAAGTATTCTATGAAAGTTATAATATTTTCAAGAAAATGATTGTCTATCTTCTGTATTAGATTTAGACATAATGAAAAGGAGGGTTTGTTGAGAAAAGTTAAGGAAACAAAAAAAGCAGCCCTAAAGCTGCTTTTCTGTACCAGAGGCGGGACTTGAACCCGCACGACCAGAAGGTCACAAGATTTTAAGTCTTGCGTGTCTACCAGTTCCACCACTCCGGCAAAACTCATTAGAATGCATAAAAAAAGTGTATGCGCGATGCTATTGCACCTTCTCACTCACATACACTCTCACACTCAATTGGAGCGGAAGACGGGGTTCGAACCCGCGACCTCCACCTTGGCAAGGTGGCGCTCTACCAGCTGAGCTACTTTCGCATTTGTTTTCGAATTAGTGACATTCGAAATTGAAATATCATTAAGTCAATTCGTAACAGTTGTTGCTTTTTGATCGGCTACTTCTGCATTTATTTAACCCTGTTGGTTAAACGGAGTGCAAAGATAGAAAGCAGTATTAATTTTTCAACATTTTATCAGAATATTTTAGAATACTTTTTCAAAAAAGAAAAACCAGTCATTCAAATTGAACTAAAAATGTCCTTTAAACGGATGTATGAAGTCATAAAAGCTTAAAAAGGAGGTGAAAAACTAAAAGATGATTAGAATTAACATCAAATTAAAGAGGCTTCATGATAGTTATTGAGTAATAGTCCTATCTTTGCGCCTTAATTTTTTAAAAGGATGACAGATATCAGGAATGTTGCAATAATTGCACACGTTGACCATGGCAAGACTACCTTGGTTGATAAAATCATATACGCTGCTCAAGCGAATGATTCGAAAAGATCTCAGGACAACAATGAGTTGATCCTAGATTCAAACGACCTGGAGAGGGAACGTGGAATCACGATTCTTTCGAAAAACGTTTCAATAAACTACAAAGGAACAAAGATTAATATCATTGATACTCCTGGTCACGCCGATTTCGGAGGTGAAGTGGAGCGTGTGCTTAGTATGGCAGATGGTGTTATACTTTTAGTAGATGCTTTCGAAGGGGCAATGCCTCAAACTAGGTTTGTACTTGGTAAAGCACTTGGTTTAGGGTTGAAGCCGATCGTAGTGGTCAATAAAGTAGATAAAGAAAACTGTCGCCCAGACGAAGTTCATGAGGAAGTGTTTGACTTGATGTTCAACTTAGATGCTACTGAAGATCAATTGGACTTTCCAACTCTATATGGTTCTTCCAAAAACGGATGGATGAATTATGATTGGAAAGATGAGATTGACAACTTGGAGCCGCTATTGGACACTATTATCGAGAAGATACCTGCTCCTGAGAAAAAGGAAGGGGTTTTAAGAATGAAGATTACATCACTTGATTTCTCCTCATTTACAGGTCGTATTGCCATCGGTAGAATCCACCAGGGATCTATTAAAGTAGGTCAAAGCTTAGGTCTTACTAAATCAGACGGTACTGTCAAAAGAGTGAGAATTAAGGAATTGCATATTTTCGAAGGACTTGGAAAACGAAGTGTAGAAGAAGTTGGCTGTGGTGATATATGTGCGGTTACAGGAATTGAAAGTTTTGACATTGGCGATACAATCACTGATTTTGACAATCCAGAACCGTTGGAAAGAGTAGGCGTAGATGAGCCTACTATGAATATGCTCTTTACGATCAACAACTCTCCGTTCTTTGGTAGAGAAGGAAAGTTTGTGACTTCACGTCACTTAAGAGATCGTTTAATGAAGGAAATCGAAAAAAATCTGGCACTGAAAGTAGAGCCGACCGATAGCGAAGATAAATTCTTGGTTTATGGTAGAGGTGTACTTCACTTGTCTGTTTTAATAGAAACCATGAGAAGAGAAGGTTATGAATTGCAGGTGGGTCAGCCACAAGTAATTTATAAAGAAATAGATGGTAAAAAACACGAGCCAATAGAACATTTAGTGATTGACGTTCCTGAAGATGTTTCTGGAAAAGCCATCGAATTGGTAACAAAAAGAAAAGGTGAGTTGACCATCATGCAGCCAAAAGGCGATGTTCAGCATTTGGAATTCAACATTCCAGCTCGTGGCTTAATTGGTCTTAGAAATCAAGTATTGACAGCTACTGCTGGAGAAGCTGTAATGACACATAGGTTTAGTGGTTATGAGCCTTTCAAAGGTGACATTCCTGAGAGATTGAATGGTTCATTGGTATCTATGGAAACTGGACCAGGCACATCCTATTCAATTGATAAACTGCAGGATAGAGGTATTTTCTTCGTTGAGCCGGGTGATGAATTGTATGTGGGGCAAGTAATTGGCGAGCATTCTCGTTCCAACGATTTGTCTGTTAACATCCAAAAAGGAAAGCAATTGACCAACATGAGAAAGTCTGGTACAGATGCAAGTATGAAAATTGCTCCAGCTAAAAAATTCTCATTGGAAGAAGCCTTGGAATATATCAATAAGGATGAATATGTAGAAGTAACTCCTCTTTCACTCAGAATGAGAAAAATTACTTTTAAGCCTTAATTGAAAGGATCAAGATAATTGAGAGCCTTTCTAAGCATTAGCTTGGAAAGGCTTTTTTTGTTTTTGAGGGAATGGTTTTAAAAATAAAACCCTCTCGTTTTAATATAAACAAGAGGGTTTGATCATTCAATTGCTGCCTGACGACTACAATTCCCTGACCCATATATTTCGATAACTAACGGGATTGCCATGGTCTTGAAGCATCAAAGGCAATTTTCCATGTGCTTCATAATGTGGTAAACCAACATAGACTGTTGGCCCTTTTATTTCTGTATGGTTTTGAACCAAAACATTGTTCTGCAATACAGTAATGTAAGCAGAAGATACTTTTATTCCATCATCATTAAATACGGGTGCTTTAAAAATGATATCGTAAGTCTGCCATTCTCCAGGTCCCTTACATGCGTTCACCAGTGGAATGGCTTGTTTGTAAATAGAACCAGCCTGTCCATTTGAATAGGTTCTGTTTCCATAGCTATCCAAAACTTGAAGTTCATATTTGGATTGGAGAAAAATACCGCTATTTCCACGTCCTTGACCATCACCTTTTACTTCAGCTGGAGTACGCCATTCTATATGTATCTGAGCATCACCGAATGATTTTACAGTTTTGATTCCATCTGTGCTAGCTACGGTCATGGCATTGTCTTTCACCTCCCATTTGGCTTTGCCTCCTTTTACAGAAACCCATTCATCAAGATTTTTCCCAT
>CAXBNB010000027.1:0-14286 GCA_963976505.1 uncultured Reichenbachiellaceae bacterium | reverse complement strand
ATAGGGGTTGTAAATCTGGATGACACGAGTCTAACTTCGAGTTAGAACTATTACTAAATTTAGGCACGAGGTTGCCTTTTTCTATTGCGTCTTTTATGAGTAATCCTGTGCCATAAGTGGAAGTGGTTGCTGCATTTCTTTCACTTTCACTAAGCAGTACTAAACCAGAGGCACTAGCCACTTCTATAAAAGCAGCCTTGTCTGAAATGAAATAGCCACATGTTATTGGTCTGCCTAGAGGATCCTGTGATGGACACTTCAGCTCTTTGATTTGGAGGTGCTTGGACAATATTTCCAATGACCCATCACCTCCATCTGCTAAAGGGTGGTGTATTGTTTCGATTTGGGGATCAAATTTTTTGAGACCTACATCTATTGCTTCACACACTGTTTTGGCAGATAGGGTTCCTTTGAATTTGTCAGGAGCAATTACTACTTTTTTTACTTTTATAGACATTACAATTTAATTGGAAATCTTTCTTTTACTTCACTACACCTCTTTTCTTTTAATCTGCTCAATGATACAATATGATTTCTTTTCTGTGTGAATTCTGAGTGGAAATTATTCAGATTCTCATGAATGGCTGGCATAACTGTCCTTATACCTGCTTTTTGATATAGTACCGCTAATTCTAATATATCGTTTCTTTTGTTGAACTGAAAACACGTTTATTCTTTTAATGCTTTCTCCAGTTCTGCATCGAGACAAAGTCATAATATTAGATAATATAAATTCTATCACATTACATTTGTAGTCAAATAAGTTGGAATGGATAGCAAACAGAAAGAGGTAGAATCACCTCAACTTACTCAGGAACAAATTGAAGCTTGTATTGCTGTTTTAGACACCTTAAATACTGACACCAACCAAATTTTTGATATCCCTAAAGAGAGGAGACTAGCCCTAATTAAAGCTGCCGGTCAATTTTCAAGACCAAGTAGAGAAGAGTTTTCTATCAGAAAAAGAGAGGCCAGAAAAGCGGTAAAAAGAAAACAGGCGGAAAAGGATAGGAGTGCTCGAAATGGTACTGGAATCAGAAGTGCTCGCGAAGCATCCATATTCATTGCTCCTGCAATGATAGCGCTTACCGGAGAGCAAGCAGAAAGGGAAGTAGCGTTGAAATCTCCAAGAAACTGCTACGTCTGCAAAACGGTATTTGATACACTTCATCATTTTTACGATACCATGTGCAAGGAGTGTGGGGATTTTAATTATGCCAAACGTTTCCAAACTGCTGATCTAACCGGTCAAGTGGCTTTGGTGACTGGTTCACGATTGAAAATCGGTTACCATATTACGCTCATGATGCTTCGAGCTGGAGCCACCGTGATAGCAACTACAAGGTTTCCTGTTGATTCCGCATTGCGGTATTCAAAAGAACAGGATTTTAATGAATGGGGTGACAGGTTAAAAATACATGGACTGGATTTACGTCATATTCCGAGTGTTGAAATCTTCTGTAACTTCATCGAACAACAATATGACCGCCTGGATATCCTGATCAACAATGCAGCGCAAACTGTCAGGCGGCCTGCAGGGTTTTACAAACACTTAATGCCCAATGAGGAGAAGGAAATTAATGATTTGCCTCCATATACACAGCAACTGCTTGCCGATCACGAGGCTTGTTTGAAAGAGTTGCGGTCATTGAGTGATAATTTTGATAAAGGGCAGGTCAAAAATCTTCCGGTGAGTTGGCATGGTAAGCAATTGGGCGTTGGGTTGAGTGCCTCAGCGAAATTGTCTCAGATTCCTTATAGCATTGACAATTCACTTACCGCCGAAGAAGTATTTCCTGATGGAAAACTTGATGCTGATTTACAGCAAGTCGATTTGCGAAAGACCAATAGTTGGCGGTTGAAATTGGGCGAAATACCCACGACAGAAATGCTGGAAGTTCAACTCGTGAACTCTGTGGCTCCTTTCGTTTTGTGCAACCGCTTGGTGAACCTCATGAAAAAGGAGAATACAGGTATGAAGCATGTAATAAATGTATCAGCCATGGAAGGCAAGTTTCATCAGTTTCACAAAGAAGACAGACACCCTCATACCAATATGGCCAAGGCTGCCTTGAATATGATGACTTTAACTTCTGCCTCGGACTTTGCCAAATATGGCATTTACACCAATGCCGTAGATACAGGGTGGGTGACGGATGAAGATCCCATTGAATTGGCTCAGAAAAAAGAAGAGCTTCATGACTTTCAGCCACCCTTGGATATAGTAGATGGAGCTGCAAGAGTAATTGATTTCAGTTAAACTTAAAATTCAAACATGATGAAAAAACTATTTAATTCGAATATTATCTTGGTAATGATCTTTCTACTTTCAATAGGAGGTTGTTCTGAGCAAACTAAAATAGTAGAATTGAATAGTCCTGATAAAGCTTTTGCTTATTCTTTGAATATTTCTGACGATGGGTCAAAATTACTGTACAACATAATGTTTCAAGGACAAGAAATAGTTGGTAAGTCAGGTTTAGGGTTTGAGTTTTCAGAAAAAGTAGTACCTAAAGCCATAGCCATCAAAGAAATTATCACCAATTCTGTAAATACGAAATGGAAGCCTGTTTATGGGGAGAAAAATGAATATCCTGATGTATATAATGAAGCATTGGTGAACTTCAATGGTTTGGATTATGCCTTGCGTATTAGAGTTTACAATGAAGGAGTAGCTTTCCGGTATGAGTTTGATGACAAGGAAAAGGCCGTAAAGATTTTTTCTGAAGAAACCGAATTTAATATACCAGTTGATGCTTCAGCGTGGGTATCATCTAGGGCGCAGAGTGAGATTATCAAAGTGAAAGTTTCAGAGATTGAAGAAGCGAAAGAGAGACCAATACTGCTACAGTATTCAGAGTCACTTTTTGCAGCAATTGGTGAAGCCGGTTTGGTTGATTATGCGAGAATGAAACTTACAAATAAGCAGCCAGGAAAAAGTGTATTGACATCATCTCTTGAAGGAGAAGTAACCTACAACAAAGCTTTCAACACTCCTTGGCGTTTTGTAATGGCTGCAACACAACCTGGAGAAATTCTTGAAAATAATTATTTATTGCTGAACCTTAATGAGGGGAATAAGATAGAAGATACCTCATGGATCAAGCCGGGGAAAGTGATACGTGAAGTCACATTGACAACTGTCGGTGGAATGGCTTGTGTAGATTTTGCGGCAAAGCATAATTTGCAGTTTGTTGAATTCGATGCAGGATGGTACGGAAATGAATACGATGATGCCTCTGACGCAACGACCATCACTGTTGATCCTAAACGATCACCAGGTCCTTTGGAGTTGAAAAAGATAATTGACTATGCAAAAGGAAAAGGCATAGGAGTAGTGCTCTATGTCAACCGCAGGGCATTGGAAAAGCAACTGGATGAAGTATTGCCATTATTGAAATCATGGGGAGTTGCTGGAATTAAATATGGTTTTGTCAATGTAGGGCCTCAAGAGTGGACCGATTGGCTTCATGATGCCATCAGAAAAGCTGCTGAACATGAGTTGATGGTAGATGTACATGACGAGTACCGACCGACAGGATATTCTAGAACGTATCCAAACTTTATGACACAAGAAGGCATAAGGGGAGATGAGGAAAGTGCAACAAATGATATGGTGATTAATACCATTTTTACCAGAATGATTGCCGGTGCAGGAGACCAGACGAATTGCTATTTCGCTGAAAGAGTCTCTGAAAAAATGGGTTCTCATGCTTCTCAAATGGCGAAAACAATTTGTATTTATAGTCCTTGGCAATTTGTTTACTGGTATGACCGACCGCATGAGTCTCCAGTGAAAAAAGGAGGAGCCGGAGGCAGTGTTCCTGTTATTAATGAAGTTCCTGATTTAGCGTTTTACGATGCACTTCCTACAGTGTGGGACGATACTAGAGTTTTAGGTGGCTACCCTGGGGAGTATGCTGTAATTGCCAGAAGAAGTCAAAATAATTGGTTTTTAGGAGTAATTGCAGGACTAAATGAGCATGCCCTTTCAGTTCCACTTGACTTTTTAGATGATGGAGTAAAATACAAAGCGACGATTTATAAAGATGATGCATCGTTGGATACCTATACCAAAGTATCGATTAGTGAAATGGAAGTTACCAGTCAATCAGTTTTGCAACAAAACATCTTAAAGCAAAATGGGGTAGCGGTGATATTTGAGCCTGTGAAATAAAAAGTTTAAAAATAAGAGGCCCTGCCCAAAATTTAGTTTCAATGGCTAAAGCATTAAAGGTTATTTGGGATGTATTTTTACTATGGTATTTCTTTAAGTCTTTAGAATGCCTTTAAATAAAAAATATTAAATTTATCATGAAATTGAGTGGCTCTAGTGGTCAGGTGATTTTTCTGTAGGGTGGTTTTCTTAATTTGAATTTCTGATGATTTTTTTGAGATAAAAACATTTGTTATGTCAGTGAGGTTTTTGTTCATTTTTTTTGTTTTGCTTCCATTGGTTGTCCACTCCCAAGAGAAGTACTTGTCAATTGATGAAATTGAGTTTGAAACGGAAATAGAACAAAGAACTATTGAAAAGTTATTGAAAAATGAAGGGGAAATCATTGATGGTTTTTTAGTAATAGCGCCAGAGGATAGTGCATCATTTGGTAAATGGGAGGATTTTTACGCCAAAGAAATTGACGCATTAAAACAAAGAAAGAAGCCTAAAAAAATCGAGAAAGATGTTAAATATATTTATGACAGACTTCACGAAAAATTCCTAAGAAAATACGAAACCCTTGCTTATTTTGATCAAATTTTCGAAAACGGAGTTTACAATTGTGTTACAGCTGTCGCACTTTATGCCATGTCTTTCGAAGAACTGGGAATTCCTTATAGCATTAAGGAGACTCCAACACATGTCTATATAATTGCAGACCCAGGAAATTCCCAGTTGTTAATAGAAACCACTGACCCTGTTAGTGGATTTAGGTCTTTTACTCCTGGGTTTAGAGAAAATTTTGTATCTCAATTGGCAATGCAGAAGTTGGTGGATCAAAGTGATATTGCCTCTAAGGGAGTTTATCCAGTTTTCGATGAATTTTATTTTGGAGGGGCTGACCTTACATTAAAGCAACTTGTTGCATGTCAATATTACAATTTGGGTATTACCTATTTCAACGAAAAGGATTATTATGAAGCTTGGAATGCCTTTTCAAAGGCACAATTGTTACACAGTTCCGAACAACTTAATTCTTCATTGTTTGCTTCCATAGTGAATGCCGTTTCAGACAGTGATTACTCAGACTGGAATGACATCAAGTTGCTCCCGTATTTAGAACGATTTAAAGATTTTGACATAAAGAACACAAATATCGTATCAGAGTTTCAAAGAATGCTGAATTTTGTTCTGGTGTCTAATAATGACGCTGAGAAGGCAGAAAAGGCCTATAATCTGTATGTTAAAAATTCTGTAGATAAAGAAATAGAATTAGAGATTTCGTACTTATACTTTTATGAGAGATCAAGAATAGCGTATAATCGAGCCAATTATGCTGAAGCCTTTAATTTTATTATTGAGGCATATAAGGCAAAGCCGGGAAATCCAAATGCTGAAAGCTTGCTTATGGAGTCTTTTAAAATGACTTATAGAAATAAAGCAACGAATGAGGCATTGGGCAGACTGGATACGTTAATGGTTAATAATCCTAGTTTGGTTAAAAACAACCATCTGAATACGCTCAGATTGAATTTATACCTGACTTCAATGGGGGAGAACTTTGAATCTAAAAATCCTACTGAAGGCACCAGCTTAATGGAGCTTTTCGAATCAACTGTTTCTGAAAATCCCAACTATATTTTCAATCAAAATGTATTGGGCGATGCTTATTCGAAAGCAGCTGTTTATTATTTTAAAAAAGGATACAGTACCAAAGCCAGAAGCATAATCAGAGCAGGATTAAATTATGCTCCTGATAATTACCAGCTTAAAAGCCGATTAATGATGATCAGCAATTAAAAATCAATGGCTATGTTGACTTTCTCATCGACTAAATAAGTATTCCCATAGGCGGTCTTATAGCTGCCAATGATGCTTAATGTTTCCATGATAAATGCTCCAGGGTGTGGTTTGTAAACGATTTGGCCCTTGCCATTGACTGTTTTGATTTTCGTTGCATTCTCTAGCAGTATGCCGTCCTTTAGTTTTCCTAAGTAATAGGTCCCTCTGCCGGGATTCTTGCTGAAATAAACTTCTAAAGTATATTGACCATGTGTTTCTAGTTTGTCGATATGCCGTGTTTTTAGACTAGGATACTTTGTTATTTGTTTTCCACTTTTATTATATTCTTCAAGGCCTGGTGCCAAATCCCCATTTCGATACTCTATAGCAGATTGAATTTTTCCATTGTCCCAATATTTGGTTCTCTTGCCGTGCTTTAGTCCATCCTTATATAGAAACTCCATTTGTTTGTTGCCGTTTTCATAGTATTGCACAGCCTTTTCTTTCACCCCATGATTGTAATATATTTCAGATTTCAAGTCGCCTGAGCTATAGTATTGTTTTGCAAGACCGTGTTGTTTCTTCTCTTGGTCTATTGGCATTTCTGATTTGAGTTTTCCGTTTTTATGGTAAGATTTAATCAGATTTGGGTCTTCTGCTTCTGTTTTGAAGGCTGTATTTAGCTGATCACAAGAAACCAAGCAAATTAGAATTGATAGCAATACAAATAGAGGCTTTTTCATATTTTAATGAGGAAATCTATATTATCCTAAATATAAGAAAATCCATTTACAAAACTTAATTAATGTGTTTTTTGAAATCCAATGGGCCATTTCTATTGAGCTAGAAAAATCATTTGTGGACTCTATCTTTTGAAATACACTTTGAAAGTGTATTTCTCAAATTTGATCAAAAAATGGCATAAAAAAACCACCGTTAAGGTGGTTTTAATAAGTTGTATTAAAGTATTAGAGATTAGTCTATTACTTTCACGTTTACTGCGTTCATGCCTTTCTTACCTCTTTCCGTGTCGTACTCAACCTTGTCGTTTTCACGAATGTCGTCAACAAGACCTGATGAATGTACAAAAATGTCTTCACTTGAATCGTCTGGCTTAATGAATCCAAAACCTTTGGACTCATTAAAAAATTTTACTGTTCCTTGCATTGTAAATTTTTAAAAAAAAATATTAATTATATTGTTTTAAGCCTATTGCTCTAAATAATTGCCAGTAACTATTCTTTAAATTTTATTCCGGAAAGTGGAACGCAGAGTAATGAATTATCATGAAATTAAAAGATGGGTTTTTCTCCCCATTAAGACTTATAAACACGCAAATGTATGTAATTCATTTACGCTTTCCTAATATAACACCAGATAGCTTGTTTTAATTTAAAATATTACAAAATAGAATGTTTTAAGGAACATAATTTATGCCAAGGTCGTTGTTTCTGACTGCTGCTAATTTGAACTTTAATTTTTCTTTAAATTCATCTACAACCTTTTTATACTTTGGGTTTTCGGCTAGGTTGGTGTATTGCTTGGGGTCCTTTTTCATGTCAAATAATTCAATGCCTGACCCGGCATCTTCGTCATATTGGATGTAGGCCCACTTGTCGGTTCTCAAAAGAAAAGTTTTTCCTCCTTGGGTAACAGAAAAAGCCATATCCCTTACTTCGTGTTTTGGGTTGTCAATGGTTTTCGAAAGGCTCTTACCCTGTAGATGTACTGATGTTTTTAATCCAGTGATTTCAGCAATGGTGGGATACAAATCCAGTAACTCAGCAAATGAATGGCACACACCTGGTTTTTTACCTGGTACTTTTATAATTAGTGGCACCCTTGCAGATTCTTCGTGCAAACTGACTTTCATCCAGAACCTGTGTTCGCCCAAGTGAAACCCATGGTCAGAAGTGAAAATAACAATGGTATTGTCTGATAAACCTTCTTCTTCTAGGGTACTGAGTACTTTTCCAACTTGCTTATCCATATAGGCAACAGACGCATAATATGCTGCAACGGCCTTTTTTTCCTGTTCTACGTTCATCTTTCCATTCACACTGGTGACATAATTGATGCCTCGTTTTGGAATGTCGTCCCAGTCTCCTTCTACTTTTTCTGGTAGATTTACCTGATTGTAGGGATAGGGTTCGAAGTATGTTTTGGGTGCAACAAAGGGTACGTGAGGCCTGACGAAACCAACAGCCAAAAAGAAAGGTTCGTTTTTATGTGCTCTGATGAGTTGGGATGCTTTCTCAGCTGTTTTGCCATCAGAATGCACCAAATCGTCCCCATCTGCTTTTACAATGGTCATGACATTGCCACCTTTAATAGGCAATGTGCCTTCAGGGTTTCCTTGGACGAGTTCACCTTCTCCCTCGGCTTTCCATTCTGGTCCCTGGCTGTTGAACCGCTCAGTCCATGACGCTTCATCGTCTTTGCCATTCGATCCTTTTTCAATATCTCCTGGCACACCCATGTGATAAATTTTACTTACCCGTGCTGTGTAATATCCATTCTCTTTGAAAAGCTGAGACCAAGTTTTTCTATCCGGACCAATATTTTCTCTACCACTTACATAACCAAAAGTTGTAGTGGCATTTGGGTAATAGCCCGACATGAATGAGGCCCTTGATGGCCCGCAAACCGGGTACTGACAATAGGCTTTGGTGTAGCGTACTCCTTCAGAAGCCAGTTTGTCTATATTGGGAGTTTTGCTGGCTTTGTTTTCGTAAGCGGATACCGCAGTGGCCGTCAGGTCATCGGCAATGATGAATAAAACGTTGGGTTTCTTCTCTTGTGAATACCCAATACTAACTGTCAGTATTAGAATGAGTGTTTTTAGATATTTCATATTTCAGTGTATTGAGAGTTAATTGGAACTCTGAATCAGGTGTAGTTTTTTAATATTGGGAACCAATATTAAAGGCTAATCTATGGATATTTCATTAAAGGGAGAAGCCTTTTATAAGATGCGTTTTTCCTTTTTTTGTTTAAAACCAACAGTCAACACAAAACCTTTTACAATTAATAATTAGATTTATCGAATATTAGTTATTTACGACTTACTCCTCCTTTCAATGATAAAATGCTCCTTTTTTTACATCAAACTCCCAAGTTGTTTTTTATTCATCATGTTGTTGCTGGTCAGCTCCTGTGTGGATCAAAACGAAGAACAAAATGTGCCCTGGATCATTTCAGTGCCAGCCGGGAATGAATATACAAAAATTGATAAATCAGGTAATACCATTATTCCCAATGGAAGGTTTTTAACTCCAGCCGGGAAATCAATAGAGACAGCTCCACACCCTTATGGATTAACACTGAGTCCTGATGGCACCGATCCCATTTCCATTACTATTGTACGCAATATATTGAGCGACCACCCTGAAGTACAGCAAATACCTCCTGGGCACTCTACAGACAAGGGAATATTGGCATCCGTATTTATGGGCTTAGCAATTTCTCCCGATAGCAAAGTTGTTTATGTAGCGGGAGGTCAAGAGAATAAAATATATGTATTTGATTTGGACACAGGGGAAAGTTTAGGCGATATAGATTGTGCTTCGATTGCTGAAGAATCTGATTACTCCCATGGATACATTGGAGACCTGAAGTTGACAAAAGACGGCAAAACGATTTATGCGGTGGATCAGATAGGTTTTCGAATGGTAGTGGTTGATGTAGAAACGAAATCATTGAAATACTCCGTTCCGGTTGGGCGATACCCTTTTGGTATCAACCTTTCACCTGATGAAAAGAAGGCTTATGTAGCCAATGTAGGCATGTTTCAATATGGGTTTGTGAAGTCGGGATCTGGGGCGGATGCAAAAGTGACTCCTATTGATTATCCTGCTTTTGCCTACGGGTCAAAGGAAATGGTGGAGGGCATCAAAAACGATACAATTGATATTCCTGGGTTAGGAGATATGAATGCCATTGAGGCATTTTCAGTTTTTGCTATAGACCTAGAAGCAAATGAAGAACCGAAAGTAGTGGCTAAGATTAAAACAGGGCATTTGGTTGGTGCTATGGTTGACGGTATTCCAGCTGTGGGTGGTTCCAGTCCCAATTCGATCGTGGCTACAGACGAGTATGTTTTTGTGAGCAATGGAACCAACGATAATATTTCTGTCATTTCTACGAAAAAGGATACTATAGTTCATACCATATATTTAAAACCTGATCAGAGGGTGCGACAGTTTAGAGGCGTGATCCCGTTTGGTCTAGCCCTAAGTCCTGATCAAAAAAGATTGTATGTGGCTGAATCCGGTATCAATGCTGTAGCAGTGATAGATGTTTCGCAGTTAAAAGTTATTGGACACATTCCTACGGCTTGGTTTCCTTCAAAAGTGGAAGTGAGCAGAGATGGAAAGAAGCTGATCATTACCAATGCCAAAGGTTATGGAAGTGGACCCAATGGTGGATCAACTTTTGAATTAGGAAAGGAAGGAAGCTATGTTGGGTCGCTGATGAAAGGCACATTGCAGGTGGTAGATATTCCCAGTGAAGTAGAACTTAAGGAAATGACCCAACAGGTCATTGACAATAATTTTACATTCACAAAAGCAGATGATCCAACACTTCAATATCGGATGGAAAATCCTGTGCCTTTGTATCCAGGTGAAAAAGTAAGCCCGATTAAGCACATTGTTTTTATAGCCAAAGAAAATAGGACTTATGATGAGGTAATGGGTCAAATAGAGAAAGGCAAAGGAGATGCCTCAATAGCCCGCTACGGTACAGGAGTATCATTTACCAATGGAAAAAAGACGGATTCAGTATCCAATACCACCGTAATGCCCAACCACCTGAATATTGCCAAGCAATTCGCTTTTGCTGATAACTTTTATGTGGATTCTGACCATTCAGCAGATGGCCACAGGTGGTTGGTCAATACTTATCCGAATGAATTTTGTGAAACGTCAACTACTGCGAGCTATGGTGGAAACAGGAGCTTTAAGGAAAAATCTAAAGCGCCAGGAGTCTTTGCCATGAACGGAGCTGCAGGAGCCATTTACCCCGAAGACTATAATGAGGCAGGTTCTATGTGGGACCACTTGGAGCGTAACGACATTGACTTCTATAATTTTGGTTTCAGTGTCATGTTTGAGCCTGCACTGTACAAACCTGAATACAAGTACTCAGGCATCAAACAATACATCAATTACCCCATGCCTCAGCCTTTGTTTGAACGTTCATCCAGAACCTTCCCAACCTACAACATGGCCATTCCGGATCAATTCAGGATAGATCAGTTTATCAAAGAGTTTGATGAGAAATGGATTAATGGCAAAGACACCATGCCGGCATTGATGACGGTGATCATTCCTAATGACCATGGAGCTGGAGAGCGCCCTGACGCAGGTTATCCGTTTAGGGAAAGTTATATGGCAGACAATGACCTGGCTGTTGGTCGTATTGTTGAATATTTATCAAGGACTCCATATTGGAAAAACACACTGATTGTAATTACTGAAGATGACGCCCAAAATGGCGTTGATCATGTGGATGCACACAGGAGTTTGTTGTTGATGGTTTCTCCATGGGTGAAGCGAGATTATGTCAGTCATGGACACTATAGTTTTGGGAGTTTATTCAAGACATTCTGGAATATTCTAGGTTTGCCCTACCTCAATCAGTACGATGCTGGTGCGACCGATCTTGGTGATTTTTTTACCAACGAACCAGATTTTGCACCTTACAGTGCCTTGCCAGTAAACAAGAAAATGTTTGATCCGCAAAAAGCCCTTGATCCCTATGATGAAAAATTTGATTGGAAAGCATTGGAAGAATCTCCTCAGATTGACAATATGGAAGATTTGATTCGTGACAGCAAGGAAAAGGATGAGTACAGACTAGAAAACAGGGAGAAGAAAAATTGAGTTTTATTGATAAACAAGGAATTAAATGATGGCTAGTAGATTTGAAATGTGTTTTAAGGGGATTTTATTTTCCCTGTTTGTATCCCTTTGTTTTTCCTCCTGTTCATCTCAGGAAAAGAAAAAGCCAATGAATATCCTTGTGCTGCATACCGATCAGTGGAGGGCACAGGCAATGGGCTATCGGGGTGATCCAAATGTAAAAACTCCGAATATTGACAAGTTTGCCAGAGAGAGTGCCAATATAGTAAATGCCGTTTCAGGCATGCCTGTTTGTACACCACACCGAGCATCTTTGCTGACTGGTCAACGTCCGTTGACTCATGGTTTGTTTATGAACGATGTGCAACTGGACACAGCCGCAGTTACCATCGCCGAAGTGCTGACAAATGAGGGCTACCAGACCGGATATATAGGCAAATGGCATTTGGATGGAAGTGGTAGAAGCGCATTTACTCCGCCCGGCCCTCGCAGGCAGGGTTTTCAGTATTGGAAAGCATTGGAATGTTCACATGACTACAACAACTCGGCGTATTACTCCGGTGACTCCCCTGAAAAGAAATTTTGGGATGGCTATGATGCCTTGGCACAAGCAAAAGATGCACAAGCTTATTTGAAGGCACACGCAAAGGACGAAAAACCTTTCTTCTTGTTTCTAAGCTGGGCAACTCCACATGCTCCATACCAAACCGCTCCAAAGGAATACATTGACATGTATGACCCGGAGGACATCATACTTCGTCCCAATGTACCCGTGGAAATGCAAGACAAAGCGAAGAAAAGTTTGGCGGGTTATTATGCCCATTGTACCGCACTTGATGATATGTTGGCGGATGTATTGAAAACGTTGGATGATATGGGTATTCGGGAAAATACAGTTGTTATGTTTACCTCCGACCATGGCGATTTGCTTGGGTCTCACAATGCATTCAAAAAACAGCAACCGTATGAAGAATCCATTCGGGTACCGATGCTGATCGATCATCCAGGTATCAAATCGGGAGAGTATAAAGCCCTGATCAACTCGTATGACATCATGCCTACATTGCTGGGACTCACGGGGGTTGATATTCCCAGATCTGTGGAAGGATATGACTTTAGCAAGTACCTAATGGGGCAATCCCCCTTACCAGACACGGTGACAATGATCAGTTGTGTGCAGCCATTTGGTCAATGGAATCGATTCCAACACAGTGGCAAAGAATACCGAGGGTTGGTCAGCTTAGGCTACACCTATACCCGTGACCTCAATGGCCCATGGCAGTTGTTTGACAATATAAAAGATCCATACCAAATGAATAATTTGGTGGGTAATCCGTCATTCTCAGTTTTACAAAGTGATATGGATGTATTGTTGGCCCTAAAACTCAAAGAAACCGGAGATGAGTTTCTACCGGGTTTGGAGTATGTGCAACAATATGGATATCCCCTTGATAAAAGAGAAACAGTGCCTTATAAGAATTAGTTGTTCGACTAGAAAATTTTCTTAATTCCAAATTCATTTCCCCTTTTGTTTAAAATGCCTTCCAGTTCTTTTTTTTCTGAATTGTCAAGTGTTTTATTGTCTGTTTTTTGAATTTCATCTTCGTTGGTGCTATTGTATTGGATAGGGGGTACGCCCCCATTACAAGCAAAGATGTTGTTGCGCACAATGTTGGTAGTGGCTCGGTGAAACCGAAGGGGAGATTTGGCAATGTTGTAAACGATGTTGTTTTCTACTACTACATCGGTTACACCTTCATCCAGAAACATGCCATTGCTTTCCGCCCTGCCTGCATTCACTGTCACATCGTGGATCAGGTTATTGGAAATCACGCTTTCTGGTTGCAATCCCAAAGTGTAAATTCCACCACCGTCACTAAGTTTGTTCATGATATGGTGTATGTGGTTGCCAGTAATGTTGTTTTCACGACATGGTGTAGGCTGAGGGCTCCACATCCATCCGAGTGACACGCCTGTGTAAGGCATGTTGCGTATTTCATTGTGCTCGATGGTGGTATTGGCTATGAGTCCACCCCAAATTCCGACTGCTCCATAAAATTGCTGACCACATTGCTCAATGAGAGAGTTGGAAATGGTAATGTTTTGAGTTGCTTGCTCAGGAGTTGTTTTCCACCAGGATTCTCCTTTTTGATCTGTTTTGCGGGTTTGTCCTTCACCTATATTTACACCATTGCCGGAGATGTCATAAATATGGCTTCCAGTCAAGGTACAGTTGTCAGTGTCTTGCCTAAACCAGATGGCTGAACCTCCCACATTTCTGATCACGCAATTTATAAACTGGCAGTTGGATGCCAAGTCTAATTCAATGGCGGCCAGTACCCAATTCCAGCCATTATTATCAATTTGTCGGTTGTCGAACATGCAAGCTTGTATGCCGCAATATCCATTTGGCGGAATTTGCCATGCAGCATGTTCAAAGGTGATGTCTTGGAAAGTGATTTTTGAGGCTTTTTTCCTCGT
>CAXBNB010000026.1:0-14304 GCA_963976505.1 uncultured Reichenbachiellaceae bacterium | reverse complement strand
CAATCTTATTATTGGTATGGTTTACTACCGAAATTTCTACCCCATACCACTGCTCAAGTTTTGAAACCAATGTTGATTCATCTGCATTATTGAAATAAATAATTCCGCTTTTCCAACCTAGCATTTCATCCGAATCGAACTTATGCTTCTTTAAATATAAAGTGGACAAACTGTATGAGGCCTGTTCGCCAGGTACTAAATAAATAGGATCTATTGCCTTTTCGGCATAATTAGTAGATTCTACTTTCACCTTTCCCGTCACCAAAGACACCTCTATTTCATTCTTATTAGGATACGCATTCACATTGAATGATGTACCTAAAACTACTGTTCTAATATCCCCTGTCAATACACTAAAAGGTCTTTTCGAATCATTAACCACTTCAAAAAAAGCTTCACCAATCAATTTGATTTCTCTACTATCAGGACCAAACTGCTCAGGAAAAAATATAGAACTACCAGCATTAAGTTTTACTATCGAACCATCACTTAATGTTAAAGTCTGCTTCTGCCCCCATTTGGTGCTTTTTACGATAATGTTATTTTCAGTATTTGAGGAAGATTGATTTTGAATAAAATATAAACTAAGGCCGAGAATAAGAGCAATTGAAACTGCCACTTTCCAAACCTGAGATAAAATATTTGGTTTGTTCTCTGTAAGACCAACTGAATCAGTTTGAATATCGGAAAACATACTTTTTTTGGTGTCCATCATCTCTTGATAGGAAACATTAGAAAGGTTGACTTCAGTATCATCAATAGAATGATACCAAGAATTCATTTGTTTGACTTCCTCTTCTGAAGCCTTTCCCTGTAGAAATTTATCAATGAGTATTTGTATAGTTTGATCGTATTTTTTCATCTCACTTGTTATAGTCAAATGAAATGGTCAACCTACGTAGTGTGATTTGAAATTAATTTTGAAAAAGACAGATCATCAGCACAACAGACTTATAATCAACAAGTTCCTTTTTAAGAAATTTAATGGCCTGATGGATGTGAGTTTGTACTGTTCGATGAGAGACGTTCAATTCAACTGCGATTTCTTTTGAAGATTTTTGGTCTTGACGACTCATTTTAAATACCATTCGGCATTTTTCGGGAAGTTTTTCTAGCCCTTTTTCCAATTGCTCATACAATTCTTCAAACGCCAACACTTCTTGTGTCGAATTATCGCTACTGAATATGTATTCAGGGTGGTCTTGGCTAAAATTCAGATGCAGTTTTTGAGAATGAATGAAATTTAATATCTTGTATTTGAGTGCAGCATGCAGATAGGCTGGCAATGATGAAGTAATTATCAAACGCTCTCTTCTATTCCACAAATCAGTAAACAGCTCTTGTAGGATCTCTTCAACCGCTTCTCTTGATTTCAAACGGTTATAGGCAATTGCATACAAAGACTCCCAAAATTCGTTGTAAATATTCTCAAAAGCCCCGCTATCTCCTGTTCGTAGGGCATTGATCCAATCTGTATAATATATTCTTTGTGGGCCGGACATTACTCAAGCATAATACTATTTTCTGATTTCTCTAAGCTTGAATAATAAATATACCAAAAGCTTTAATCAATAGCTAATTCTTTGGAGTCAAAGCAATAAGAGACTCTTTATTCGCTTTGACTAGTGCATCAACTTCCGTTTTGGTGATGGCAGTAGATACAAACAAAGTCTCATACTGAGATGGAGCAAGGTAAACTCCCTTTTCAAGCATTGAATTGAAATAAGAAGAGAACATTTCTGGGTTCGACGTTTTGGCAGACTCAAAATCCGTAACGGTATTGTCCGTAAAGAACAGACTGAACATTGAACCCACATGGTTGATGGTAAAATTTAAGTTCAAGTCCTTTAGGTTTTGTTTTAAACCACGTACAATTGAAGTAGTGGTGTTGTTTAATTGAGTATAAACACTGGCATTGTCGTTCAAATAGTGCAACATCACCAAACCTGCAGCCATCGCAACTGGATTCCCTGACAGTGTGCCAGCCTGATAAACAGGACCTTGGGGCGAAACGTAATCCATAATCTCTTTCCTGCCGCCATAGGCTCCTACAGGCATACCACCTCCTATGATTTTACCCATTGTAGTCAAATCTGGCATCACATTGTACAGTTCTTGCGCACCACCTTTAGAGACTCTAAATCCAGTCATCACTTCATCGAAGATCAAGATGATTCCTTCTTTGGTACAAATCTCTCGGAGCTGATCCAAAAACTGTGGTGCAGGGGGCACACACCCCATATTGCCAGCAATCGGTTCGAGAATCAAAGCAGCTACTTCACCCTTGTTTTCATCCACAAGTTGCAGTACACTTTCTATGTCATTGAATGTAGCATTAAGGGTGTCCAGTGCCGTTCCTTTTGTCACTCCTGGACTATCAGGCACACCCATGGTAGCTGCACCGCTTCCTGCAGCTATCAAAAATGAGTCTCCATGTCCATGGTAGCAACCAATAAATTTAATAATTTTTTCCCTCTTGGTAAACCCTCTTGCCAACCTGATTGCCGACATAGTGGCTTCAGTACCAGAATTCACCATGCGTATTTTTTCGACAGACGGTACCATGTCGGTAATCAATTCGGCAATCTCAACTTCCGCAGCATTCGGAGCACCAAAAGACAATGATTTCTTAACTGCTTTTACTACTGCCTCTTCTATTGCTTCATTGCCATGCCCAAGTACCATGGGGCCCCAAGAATTGATCAAGTCAATAAACTTATTACCATCTTCATCGATCATAAAAGCCCCTTTGGCCGACTTAATAAAAAGAGGATCTCCTCCTACTGCTTTAAAGGCTCTTACTGGTGAATTAACTCCTCCCGGGATAAAATTTTGTGCTTTAGAAAATAATTGTGAGCTATTGTTTTTGGAAATCATCTTGTGCGTTAACTAGTTTCAATTCTGAATTAATAAATTGTGTGATGGGCACTACCTGATTGCTGTTGAAGATTTTATAATCTATCCCATAAAAAAGTTTGCCTGAAACAAACCCTTCCTCCAAAGCTCCTTTCTGGAAATAATTGCCATATTTTTTCATCATTTCACCAGTGTACATCATCACTTCATAGCCCAGCATGCTATTCATTGAAGGTATTTCTTTGAATTCCTTTTGATAGTCTCTTCTAAACTTTTTAAAGGTCGGTTTGGATTGTAAAATGAAATCTGGACTGATAAAATAGATACCCAGTCGCTCCATTTGATCGATGGTAAGCATTTCATCTTTGAGCCAATCGTAACGCCCAATGATGGGGATATTGTCACCTCTTATTTCTACTGCACTGATAAACATTGATGCATGCAGAGGCTTAGACGAAGCAAGGAAAATATGTCCTATACTGTCCTTCTCTATCACAAAATGCTCTTCGTAAAGATATATTGAATCATATCTTGATTTTGGGATGCTCTCTTTGACCAATCGCCCAGGTAATTTTCTTATGCTGTCTGCTTCCACTTTTGAAAGTTTCTGTTCATAAGTCTCCGTCAATAGTTCGTAAGCAAACTGTATTTTTTCATCATCAATTTTTATTCTTCTAGCAACCTCAAAATCAGCCTCCATTACCTTGTCAGAATAAAGCCCCGCCATTAGCGAATCTTTCTCATCATTGAAAAAGATGTAAGTGTTTTTCTTATTGTTTTGAAAACTGTCAATGGCAAATTCAGCAGCCTTAAGCGCCTGAACTTCATGTGTCGGTTTGAATAAAAATGAATACGGGTTGTCATTTACAATGACACTATTAGACGATACCGGATTGATCATGTCAATCTTATTTTCCAGACTAAATTCTGAAACCAGTTTGATTGGTTCTGGATATAGAGGACCAACTATCAAATCCATGCTTTTCATTTCCTCTTGATTCAAAATACCGGCAGTTACAAGCTTGTCTCTTTTGGTATCATAAGGAAACACTTCTATCACGGGTTTTCCCTGATTCAATTCTTTTGCGGCTTGCAAAACTCCATTATACAGGTCCATTACAAAAGCATTGCGTTCTACCCTTCTTGTATCTTCAAGCCCCTCGAACATAAAAGGCAACAAGACCGCTACTTTATAAGAATCCTTTTTCAAACTCTCTCCAATCTCAGAAAAACCAAGAAGTGAATGTCCAATATCAAATTTTTCAATGAGCTCCTTTGCCAAATCAAAATCTCGTTCAGTAAGTGCTTGGTTATTGATGGCAGCTGCTAGTGCCATTGCAATATTTTTATCCTCAGGAAAGACCTGATATATTGATTTAAGAACCTCCACATCATGAACTTCAGACAAATAGTGATCAATCACAGATACACCCTCACTCAAGTTAGATTTTTTGGCATAGTAGGTTCCTTTTTCTAGGTTTCCTTCTTGAAAATACACTTCGGAAAGCCAGTAATACGCCTCTTGGATTTTCTTCCATTTCGGGTACTTCGTTTCCATCTGGAGCCACATGGATCTTGCCAACCCAAGATCATTGTTCTTGTATGCGGCAAGTGCATAAAAGAAGGAAGCATATTCTCTAAACGCATGGGTAGCGTCAGGTACTGCCAACTTCTCAAAAGATTGCATGGCAAAATTGTACTCGCCCTCATTCAGGTATTGCTTCCCTTGCAAAAATGTTTGTTGTTCGTTTTGAGCCTGTACCAATAGAGAAATATGAAACAGTACAAAGAACAAACAATATATCTTAAATCTGTTTTTCAATGCTAGAGTTTAAGTTACAGTTTATTTTTAAACAACCAACCACTATAAAAGTGATTGGCTGAATTTATTTTAGCCTACTACATTCAACTTCATCATGTTGGTTCTGCCAGCCCAGTGAAGTGGCATAGAAGAAGTACCGATGTAAACATCGTCTTTGTCAAGTATGCCTTCTTCTTTCAAAATAGCAGAAATGTCTTGAAATGTCTGATCAATTTTATTCATTTTGTCATAGTAATATCCCTTCACTCCCCAGACAAGATTCATAGTCCTTAGAATTCTCTTGTTGTCAGTAAAAAGATATATAGGTGCTTCAGGTCTGATTTTAGCCAAACTAAAACCCGTACTCCCGGTTTTGGTCATACCTACTATCACTTTGGCCCCTACATCATGAGACAAACGACACGCTGAATTTATCAGTTTATCATTGATCATGGTTGTGGGACTATCCACATTCCAGTATTTGTTGAATATAACACTCGCTTTGCTTTCCACTGACAAAATGGTATTGGCCATACATTTCACAGACTCAATCGGGTATTTTCCCGAAGCAGACTCTGCAGACAACATCACGGCATCCGCTCCATCAAGGATAGAATTGGCCACATCATTGATCTCAGCTCTCGTAGGACGAGGGTTATCAATCATGCTCTCAAGCATCTGAGTAGCAATGATTACAGGTTTTCCGAGATTGTTGCATTTGTTCGTAATCCTTTTTTGAACCATTGGCACATCTTCCATAACAATCTCGACTCCCAAATCACCCCGTGCTACCATAATGGCATCAGTGGCTTCAATTATTCCATCTATTTCAAGAAGTGCTTCTGGTTTTTCTATTTTAGCCACTATTTTAGTGTCTCTTTGATGGGCATTAATAATTTCCCTCAAATCAGTGATGTCTTTCGCATTTCTCACAAAAGAAAGTGCTACCCATTCCACATTGTGCTTCAAGCCAAATTCAAGATCTTCTCTGTCCTTTGCAGTCAAAGATGGAGCTGATATTTTTGTATCAGGTAAGTTTATTCCTTTCCTAGATTTCAATAGGCCACCATAAATCACCTCAGTAACCACTTCATGGCCGATTTTTTTCAATACTTTGACCTGAATCTTGCCGTCATCAATCAAAATATCATCTCCCAGATTCACATCTTGAGGCAATGACTTGTACGTAGTACTTACTTTATCTTTTGTTCCTAATATTTCTTCTTCATTAGAAATAATCAACTGTTCTCCAGCAACGATTTCTACACCATCATTTTCAACCTGACCAATTCTTATTTTTGGACCTTGCAAATCTTGAAGAATGCAAATACTCAACCCTTTCTCTTCATTGATTTCATTGATAAGGTTAATTACCTTGAGGTGATCTTCATGCGTACCATGAGAGAAATTCAATCTAAAAACATCCGCACCAGCTTCAATCAATTGTATTAGTTTTTCTTTGGTATTACTGGCAGGCCCTACAGTGGCTAGAATTTTAGCTCTTTTATGCATATTTGGTTTGGTTTACAACAAAAAATATTCTTTCTCTTTAATTTTATTTACATCTAATTTCAATACAGACTGGATTTGATCGACAGTTCTAAAAATATTGTAGATGTCATTTATCGATGGGTTATTGTTGTCTGATTCTATTTTCAAAATATAGTCAAACGTTTTTAGGGAAGGAGCAAAAATAACCTGTTCTCCTTCAATTTCCTCTTCCAATTTGTTTTTAATCAAATAGTATCCTGTACTTTCTGTCTGAAAGCCATAGTTAGATACTTTTAGCTCTTTGTCATTTTTGATATCCACAAATAAATCTTCCTCTTTCTTTAATTCTATTCCAAGAGAATTGTTAATAGCCCATGACAAAGTGTATTCTTTGGCTTTTGATATTATTCCTAACAGGTGAAAATTGTAGTCATAATCAGCTTTAAGTTTTATTGTCTTCTTCATCTCTCAGGAAATTTGAGATGCCAAAAGTGACAACTATTTTATGAAAATCAAATACTGAAGCCAACCTATTTGAAAGAATAATGTAATCCTTTAAAAAAGAGTGCTTTCATAAAATCAATGACTGATTAGAAACTAAAAAGGCACAGTATTGCTTTGTAATGGAGCGAACACATCTTTACCACCTGTTAACTGAAGAAGTGTGCTTTTCCCAATCACTTTGTCAATGGATATATCAATCACACCTTCGTGAAAGGTTGATATAAACACCCCTGTTTCTAATTTTTGCCATTTATCCCAAGAAAACTCAAGCCCACCGATCGGTACTATAGACACCCATAACTTCCATGACTGAGGACGAAAATTGTTGTCCAAAATCCATAAATAGGAATCGCCAGGTGTAATACCACCTGATTCGTAGGTTACCAACAATGCTTGTCTTGCACCCTCAATCTTCACAATTTTACGTAAAACACCAGCGTCAAATACTTTTGAAACAGGGTTGAGCCAAAATGAATCGTTGATCCATATCCTCCAAGCTTCTTCACATAGTTCAACATTCTTTAGATTAGAAAGTGGGCGTGAGTTATTAAGCACTGTTCCTCTTCTGTTGTTGATATCAATTTGTACAATATTGCCTTCAAACTCTACTTGAGCAAAATGTCTTTTGCGATCCCATAGGTGTTTGCTCACACCTTTTCTGCTTGTAAACTCCCACTGCACCGCACCAGTTTGTTTCCAAGCCTCATCGGATATTGATTCTAGCATTTTATGAGCTAATAAATCAGCCTTCTCACCTGGGCTTCCTTCTGGAAGGGGTTCATCCACTAGTTTAAAAGCTAAAAAAGCTATTCCAATCAGAATAAATAGAGGCAATATGATATATTTTAGCAATTTCAACAGCCGAAAATATACACAAAGTAGCTCTCTTCCAAATGAATCAATCTACAGAAGATAATATGGTGTGGGTGTTGAATTGATCGTCACAAAGATGAAAATCGACTGGTTGGCCATCAAATACCCTTAAAGATATAAAAAGAGCTTGCAGCTTAAAAGCGTTTTTAATTTCATCGTCCATTTCCTTGGCAGTAATGGCCCTCAACTCATATACAGGCTTATCTGCCTTGGAGTTGTAAGTGATTTGCATTGACACTTTTTTATCGTCATTAAAAAAGCCAGATTCTACTAAAAAGTTTCCCAAACTATCTGCCTGAACTTTAGTTACTGGCTTGATATAGTACAGGTCGCCTTTTTTGAAACTTCTTTTATAGCCATGCTCATTGCCTAGTAACTTTCTAATGGCAAAATCCCCTAGACTTTCATCTCCTGAATCCTCGTCAGATTCTTCATCCATATTCTTATCGGCTTGTTCAGCTATTTTTTTTGCTGCTTGCTGCCTGTCTTCAAATGGTGTATTGTCATAAGACAACCGATCCACCAAGGAGAAAACTGTTGCAGGAATGGTATCAATCTTTGTATCATCTAATACAAGCTTCTTTAAGTTTTTTAGTTCAGTAAGCCACTCAGGGATTTCCTCTATCGGATTAGAAGACAAGTCCAGTTCTTCTAGCAACGGCATGGCAAGTAGGGTTTTGTCCAGACTTGATATCTCATTATTCCTGAGGCTCAGTACTTTCAAATCTTTAAAATCCGTGAGCAATTCCGGGACTTTATCATACCCTTTTGATATTAAACTAAGCTTTTCTACTCCTTCTGGGTTTTGCAGGGCTTCCTCAGTTTTTTTATTGCCCAACACTCCTACTATGACAAAACATATAAAAGAAGGGAGAAAAAAGAATAGAAATACCTTTCCTCTTCCGGGATTATTGGTTTTAACAACAGCAGAAGGTTTGAACATTCCGATGATAAAAGCAATAAACAAAACTAGTGATACAACCAATAGTATATTTTCCATAATCCTAACTTGTTAGATGTATTACAAGTTTATGAGATTACGGAACTAAAAAATATACCACGATGAGGGTATATTCGAAAATATTGTTAATGATGGCTTTTTTGTTAAATTATTAATACTTTCGCTACTAATCGTTAATATTTCCAACTATCACTCATTTGCTCGCCAAATTCGCATTGCAACTGCAAACAGGAATATACCTTGAATTTGGAAATAGAGAGGATATAAAAGGTTGGCAGATTCCACGTTTTCTTATTGTCAAAATAGTGTAAGAATATCATCGCTAAGCCTTATTTTTGTCCCTCAAATAAAAAGAAAATCAAAATGGATAATAAAAAGTTTTTACCATTCCTAGTAATTATAGTAGTTGGAATATTCATAATCGTCAGCCTGTCTTCTAGTTTGTTCTACACGCTCGGACCTGCAGAACGAGGTGTGGTGTTTTACAAATTTGGAATTGGCTTAGATAAAGAAAATATAGAGGGGCCTGGCTTTCATACAAAAGCACCATGGAATACTGTTTACACATTTGACGTATCTGAAAACAAAGTAGAAGAAGCAATGGATGTGCTGGATAAAAGCGGACTATCCATCAGTGTAGATGTATCTGTCAGATTTAGCCCAATACCAAGTAGAATAGGCTACATACAGGAAACTTTCCAACAAGACTACATCAACAGATTGGTAATACCAGAGGTAAGATCATCAGTGAGACAAGTGATGGGTAGGTTTACTGCTGAAGAGATTTATTCTACTAAAAGGTCAGAAGTTGAAACTGCAATTAAGAGTGAAACAGAAGCTGTTTTGGGAAGTAAAAACAACAATGTGCAAATGAAAGCATTATTGATCAGGTCTATAAACTTACCAGCGCAGATCAAACAAGCGATTGAAAACAAACTTCAACAAGAACAAGAAGCGCTTGCATACCAGTTTAGGTTGGATAAAGAAAAGAGTGAGGCAGAAAGAAAAAGAATAGCAGCTGAAGGTGAAGCTGCGGCCAACAAAATTATAAACAACAGTTTAACACCTGAGTTGTTGAAAATGAGGGGAATTGAGGCAACAATTGAATTATCGAAATCACCTAACAGTAAGGTTGTAGTAATAGGAAGTGGAAAAGATGGTCTTCCATTGATTTTAGGAAACAATTAAACCAAAATTGATTATATTCGAAAGGATTTTTTATATATTGATAACAAGAGAAATATGTCAGGAAAAGCAGAAATAAGATTAGACGGAAATTCTTATGAACTTCCGGTTGTGGAAGGTACAGAAAACGAAAAAGCGGTAGATATTGGCAAACTTAGAGCTCAATCAGGTTTGATTACAATAGACCCGGGATACAAAAACACTGGTGCTACTAAAAGTGCCATCACTTTTCTTGACGGTGAAAAAGGCATTTTACGGTATAGGGGATATCCTATAGAAGAACTTGCTGACAAATCATCATTTCTGGAGGTAACTTACTTGTTGATTTTTGGTGAGCTGCCTACTGCGGATCAATTGGCTGAATTTCAGCATGAAGTAACCAACCATACATTAATTCACGAAGACTTTCATAAAATATTAGATGGTTTTCCATCTTCTGCTCACCCTATGGGTGTTTTGTCATCAATGGTCACTGCGATGACAGCTTTTTACCCACTCAGCCTTGATCCAAATAGATCATGGGATGAAGTGAAATTGAGCATTATTCGAATCATAGCGAAACTGCCAACATTTGCGGCTTGGGCTTACAAAAACAAAATTGGACAACCTGTTGTATATCCTAAAAACAACCTAGACTATTGCAGCAACTTTTTGCACTTGATGTTTGGATTGCCTTCAACGGACCATGTGATCAACCCTGTTGTTGCCAATGCTCTTGACAAACTATTGATTTTACATGCTGATCATGAGCAAAACTGCTCTACATCTACTGTTCGAATTGTAGGTTCGTCTCAAGCAAGTCTATACGCTTCGCTTTCTGCTGGCATCAACGCACTTTGGGGACCTCTTCATGGAGGAGCAAATTCTGCTGTAATCGAAATGCTTGAAGCCATCAAAGAAGATGGAGGCGATGTGAACAAATGGATGGATAAAGCCAAAGACAAGGATGATCCATTCAGATTAATGGGATTTGGACACAGGGTATATAAAAACTTTGACCCAAGAGCCAGAATCATAAAAAAAGCAGCTGACGAAGTATTAGAGTCTTTAGGAGTAGTAGATACAATATTGGACATTGCCAAAGGACTTGAAGAAGTTGCTTTGAATGATCCATACTTTGTGGAAAGAAAACTTTATCCTAACGTAGATTTCTATTCAGGAATCATATACAGGGCTTTGGGAATACCAACAGACATGTTCACAGTAATGTTCGCCATTGGCAGGCTTCCGGGTTGGATTGCGCAATGGAAAGAAATGAGAGAAAACAAAGAGCCTATCGGACGACCAAGACAGGTGTATACTGGTGCAAATCAAAGACCTTACGTCGATATCAATAAAAGGTAAATTATAAATTACCTCATTAAAAAGGACTGTCTGAAAAGACAGCCCTTTTTTTTTGTGTCCACACGTCCATTTCATGTTAATTTTATAAATTAGATTATCATTACAATAGCTTATTAAGTGTATGAAATTCAGTCTCAAGCAGTATATTCTATTTGTATTCACCCTTCTTCTTGCAGGGCTGAGTTCTGTAGAACGGTATTTTGAATTGAATCAGTTAGCATTTTGGAGCATTGGATCGGGGTTGATTCTGATGAGTGGTATTACCTATTATCTCAATAAAAAATTTACTCCGACCATAATCTTTTTTGTTATTCTTCACTTTTGTAGATATCTAAATGAATGGTTTACCCAGTTGATTGGAGCCAATTTTAACGGTACTTACTTTCTCATTCCTGTAATCCTCTTCACTTTGCTCATCCTTTTCTTTTCTGAGATCAAAAGTACTATTGGCTGGTGGCATAAAGACTCGGTGGATAGCAAACTAATACTTCAAATGCTCTTGGCGGTTGGCATCAGCGGTATTGGTATGTTCATCTATTTAAAAATGAACACCAGCAGCATCGATAGATTTATTGGTATGTTGCCTGAAGGTTCATTTATATTCCTCATTGGAATGGGAATTGCCTATGCCCTACTCAATGCGGTGGTAGAAGAGTATATTTTCAGAGGAATGATTTGGAATGCCTTGGAAAAAATAATGACGAACAAGTCTCTTGTAATTCTTTCTCAAGCCGCCATTTTTGGCATTACACATTATTGGGGATTACCAGGTGGAATTAGCGGAGTAGTATTGATTTTTACTTGGGCTTTGTATCTCGGTTATATCCGTCAGAAAACCGGAGGAATACTAGGAGTAATCGGACTGCATTTTGGAGCCAATCTGTTGCAGTATTTTATGTTGTTCTTATTTAAATAAAGCCTATTCAGCCCCGGCCAATAAATATAGTACTGCCATCCTTACTGCCACACCATTTTCAACCTGATTCAGTATTATCGAATGACCAGAATCTGCCACGTCACTTGTGATCTCCACTCCCCTGTTGATGGGGCCAGGATGCATGATTACGATCTCTTTGTCAAGCCTTTCGAGCATGGGTTTGTTCACCCCAAAATACTGCGAATATTCCCTTAAAGATGGAAAATATTTGATTTGCTGCCGTTCCATTTGAATCCTCAGAATATTGGCAACATCGCACCATTGAAGGGCTTTTTCTATATCAGACTCAACAGTAACGCCCAGGGAAGTAATGTACTTTGGCATTAAGGTAGCCGGACCACAAAGCTTCACTTCAGCGCCCAATTTTTTCAAAGCAAAAATATTGGACAGTGCTACCCTTGAATGCAGTATATCTCCAACTATCACAACTTTTTTGCCTGCAACATCTCCTAATTTTTCTTTTATCGAAAATGAATCCAGTAACGCTTGAGTTGGGTGCTCGTGAGTACCGTCACCTGCATTAATGACATTGGCTTTGATGTGATTGGAAAGGAAGTGAGGTGCGCCGGGGCTGGAATGCCTCATCACTACCATATCTACTTTCATTGCTAGAATGTTATGAACAGTATCTAGTAAGGTCTCTCCTTTCTTGACGGAACTTCCAGTGGATGAAAAATTAATAACATCTGCGGAAAGCCGTTTTTCAGCCAGCTCAAACGAAAGCTTTGTTCTGGTTGAATTTTCAAAAAAAACATTGGCTATGGTAATATCCCTCAATGAAGGCACTTTCTTAATGGGGCGATTGATGATTTTCTTAAAATTGTCGGCTGTCTCAAATATCATTTCTATATCCTCTCTAGATATGTCTTTTATTCCAAGCAAATGTCTGGTACTCAATCGACTCATTTAATCTGTTCTTTATCTATCAACCAAATGTTATCTGTTTTCTTATTTTGTTCTTTTAGCTCTACCAATACTTTTTGTGATTGTATGGTGTTTACTCTCTTTCCTACATAGTTGGCTTCAACTGGTATGTCTCTACTATGAATTCTGTCAATCAAAATCAAAAGTTCCACTTTGGCAGGACGACCATAAGCGATCATGGCATCCATAGCAGCCCTTACCGTACGGCCTGTATAAAGTACATCGTCAATAAGGATTACTTTTTTATCTTCAATAATGAATGGAACCTTGGTTTCATTGGCAGTGATCACTTCATTTCTTCGTCTAAAATCATCTCTATAGAAAGTTGTATCCAGGTATCCCAACTGTATGGGTTTTCCTGTAATCTTTTCTAATTCTGATTTTATTCTTTCGGCTAGGAATATTCCTTTGGGTTGCATTCCTAAAATTACGGAATGACTGAAATCATCATGATTTTCTATCAATTGATGACAAAGACGTGAAATTGTTATCTTGAGGTGTTGACTATTTAGTAGAAGCCTTTTTTGCATAACTTGTGATTACGCAAATATAGAAATATGTTGAGGATAATTGGAAATTAATTTTGTGCTAACAATTAATAATATTCAATTTTATTAATGTAAAAAACCTTGCGATTCAACTTTACATCCTTGTCTTTGAGATTCTTGATCTGTTGCACGCCATAGGCATAGAATTTTCCGTCGAACCAATTGTCCATTCCTTCCATGTTCTTGGTTAGGTCTTTGATCTCATCAGATTTGAATTTTAAGGCTATTGGATCAAAACTCTTGCCTTCAACGATATTATTTTCTTCTATGATTTTTGCCCTCAAAACATTTTCGTAAATGTACAATAAAACGATTCTGTCATCTTCTACACTCACCTTTACAAACTCCTGAAGCGACAAACTAAGGACGTCATTGATCTCAAAACTATTGTCCCATAAAATATTTCCCTGCCTGTCGAATCCCACTACTACTGCATGTGTATAATTATAACCAACGAAATTTGGATTGATCCAGAGGTTTCTATAGTCGTAATTGGACGATGATGTATAATAACCTCCACTACTATTATTAGAATATCTAGGATAGTAGGCCTCTCCTATCAGGATAAATTCATCCCCTCGTTGTATGATGTCATGCACCAACAGGCGGTAATTGAATTTCACCCGCTTCCCCTGTACTTTCCTTTTTTCTATCCGATTTTTGATCCTATTTTCCCTTTTTACCCTCATGTAGGAAAAGAAATTACTTAAATCCCCATAGTTGTGGTATTTGATAAGCTCTTGTTCACCGTTTCTCAATTTAGCCAAATACAAGCCTCTCGAATAATCCGACTTTCGCCTAGCATACGTTCCCGCTACATACTGCGATCCGTTTGAAAACGTAGTGGACACACCATCAATCAGGCTTTTCTCATAGTCTG
>CAXBNB010000025.1:0-14324 GCA_963976505.1 uncultured Reichenbachiellaceae bacterium | reverse complement strand
CATGAAGGTGGATGTGGCGGTACAAGGCAAGATGCTGAGGCATTGTGTCATTTATTGGCAGGGTATGCGACCAATCCAAATGTAGCTGGTATCACTGTTTTGAGTCTTGGTTGTCAAAATGCTGAGTACAGAATCATGGAAGAGGCGATCAAAAAGAATGATCCAAACTTTTCCAAGCCACTTTACCTGATGGTGCAGCAAGACAGTGCCAATGAAAGGGCTTTTATCGAAGATGCAGTGAAACGCACTTTCGTAGGATTGACAGAAGCGAATAAAATTGAAAGAAAGCCAGCACCATTGAGCAAATTGATCATGGGACTGGAATGTGGAGGATCAGATGGATTTTCTGGTATTTCTGCCAACCCTTCTCTTGGTTATGCTTCGGATTTGTTGGCAGCATTGGGAGGCACGCCTGTATTGTCGGAATTCCCAGAATTGAACGGAGTAGAGCAAGAACTGATTAACCGTTGTGTTAAAAAAGAAGATGCCAAGAGATTTGCTTCTATAATGAAAGTATATGGAGACAGAGCAATCGCTTTGGGTTCAGGATTTAAAAACAATCCTTCTCCAGGAAATATAAAAGACGGTCTGATTACAGATGCAATGAAGTCAGCAGGAGCAGCTAAAAAAGGTGGAACCTCTCCGGTAACTGCTGTATTGGACTATACCGAAAAAATCACGACACCCGGTTTGAACCTGCTTTGTACACCGGGCAATGACGTAGAAAGTACAACTGGTCTTGCAGGATCAGGAGTTAATGTGATATTGTTTACCACTGGTTTGGGCACACCAACAGGCAACCCTGTTGTGCCAGTGATCAAAATCTCTAGCAATCATAAATTGACAGAGAAAATGAAGGATGTGATTGACATCAATACGGGTGATGTAATCAGTGGAGAAAAGACCATCGAAGAAATGGGAGAAGAAATATTGGAGCGTGTGATCAAAGTAGCTAGTGGAGAGGAGATCACCAAAGCTGTGAAGTTGGCTCAGGATGATTTTATTCCATGGAAAAGAGGTATCTCACTATAAAAATCACTTTCAAACTATGTCAGTATTACAAAATTTAAATAGATCACTTGTTTCTACCCCGTCTTATCCTGAAAGGATTTTGCAATTTGGTGAAGGAAATTTCCTGCGTGCCTTTGCCAATTGGATGGTTCATAAAATGAACAAGGAAGCTGGCTTTGATGCTGGAGTAGTAGCAGTACAACCCATTGACCAAGGTCTTGTCAAAATGCTCAATGACCAAGATGGATTATATACATTGTACCTAAATGGTATAAAAAATGGAGAGGTTATCAGCGAACATGAAGTCATAGACTGCATCCAGAGAGGCCTCAATCCATATACACAATATGAGGAGTATTTAGCTATCGCTGACAACCCCGAGTTGCGATTTGTTATTTCCAATACAACCGAAGCTGGGATCAGTTACAATGAAGGGGATCAGCTGGAAGATGCTCCAGCCAAAAGTTTTCCTGCCAAGCTTACAGCGCTGTTGTTTAAAAGGTTCGAAACATTCAAAGGTGACCCAGCGAAAGGATTGATTTTTATTCCTTGCGAATTGATTGATAGAAACGGGGACAACCTCCGTCGGATCATATTGCAGTACGCTCAGGAATGGAACTTAGGAAATGATTTTACTTCCTGGTTAGAAAATGACAATATCTTTTGCAACACATTGGTAGATAGGATTGTGCCGGGCTATCCCAAGTCCAAAATCGATGAAATCACGAAAGAGTTGGGTTACAAGGACAATCTTGTGGTGGAAGGGGAGCAGTTTCATCTATGGGTGATCGAAGGGCCTGAAAGCGTAAAAGACGAATTTCCTTCGGAATCTACTGGTCTTAATGTCGTTTTTACAGACAATATGGAGCCATATAGAACCAGAAAAGTGAGAATCCTAAATGGTGCGCATACATCGATGGTGCCTGTTGCTTATTTGTATGGGATAGAAACCGTGAGGGAATCTGTGGAAGATAAGGTGATTGGTCAATACATCAAAGATGTGATCTTCAATGAAATTTGCCCGACTTTGGATTTGCCAAAGGAAGAATTGAATTCATTTGCCAACGATGTGCTTGATAGATTTAAAAATCCCTATTTGGTACATGCCTTGATGAGCATTTCCCTCAATTCCATTTCAAAATTTAAAACAAGGGTACTGCCTTCCATTTTAGAATATCAAAAAAGAAAGAATACTTTACCTGAAAAGTTGGTGCTGTCTTTTGCAGCACTTATAGCCTTTTATAAGGGTGAGGTCAAAGGAAAAGCAATTGCTTTGAATGATGACAAGGAAGTGCTTGATTTTTTCAAAACGGCATGGTCCGGGTACAATGGATCAGAAGATTCATTGCAAACACTTGCAACAACTGTTTTGTCTAAGGCCGATTACTGGGGACAGGACCTAACGAAAATTGCTGGGTTGACAGAAGATGTTGCTCGTAATATTGGAGTGATATTGAATGGAGGAATGAAGGCTGCATTTGCTAAGTAAGAGGCAAAAGGCATAGGCACAGAGGTGAATCACATGTTTCTATTTTAAAAGAAAGAATTACTATTTTACAAAACTATATCAACCATACACTTCACTTATACCGATCACCATGAAAAAGATACCTGTAGTGCCTAAGGAATTGTTAGTTCCTTTTGTATTGATAACTTTTTGTTTCGCCCTTTGGGGATTTGCCAATGACATCACCAATCCGCTTGTAAAGGCTTTTGGTACCATTTTCAACCAAGGTGCGTTTGTCAGTTCATTTGTACAGTTTGCCTTTTACGGAGGCTATTGTTTCATGGCTATTCCAGCGGCTTTGTTCATTAAAAAGTATTCTTATAAATCAGGTATTTTGGTAGGACTGGCATTGTATGCGACTGGCGGACTCTTATTTATTCCTGCCAGTGCATTCTTTATCATGACTTGTGGTTTGAGTTTTTTGGAAACCAGCGCCAACCCATATATCCTGTCTATGGGAGACGAGGAAACAGCCACACAAAGATTAAATCTGGCTCAGGCTTTTAATCCAATGGGAACACTCATTGGGATTTTTATTGCCAAGGATTTTATTTTGGCTAAGTTAAATAGCATGAGTTCTACCGAACGAGCCGCATTGCCACTGGATCAATTTGAAGCCATTAAAATGGCTGATTTGGCTATAGTCAGGGCGCCTTATGTCGCTATATGTATAGTGCTTGCTGTGGTTTTTGTGATAATACTATTTAAGAAAATGCCGCAGAGTGAATCAGGCGATCATCAACTGAATCTTGGCGGAACTCTGAAGCGACTGTTGGCCAATATAAGGTACCGTGAAGGGGTTTTGGCTCAGGCTTTTTACGTTGGAGCTCAAATTACCGTATGGACGTTTACCATTCATTATGGCACCCAAGTGCTTATGAACGAAGGAATGACTGAATCCAAAGCAGCTACAGAATCAGTTTCATTCAACTTTTACGCTTCTTGTTTGTTTCTGGTAAGTCGTTTCATCTGTACGTTTCTTTTGAAATACCTTAAGCCAGGATCATTGTTGATGTACTTGGCAATAGCCGCAGTGTTATTGGTATTCCCAGTCATGTTTGCGGGCGGAAGGTTTGGTTTGTACTCACTGATTGGAATATCTGGTTGTATGTCATTGATGTTCCCAACCATTTATGGTATTGCCTTGAGAGGTGTGGGCGATGATGCCAAAATTGGTGCTGCCGGGTTGGTGTTTGCCATTGCAGGTGGATCTATACTGCCTCCGATTCAGGGATTGTTGGTGGATAATTGGTCACTCAATATGTCATTCTTAATGCCAATGGTGTGCTTTATGTTGGTGGCGTTGTATGGCTACAGGGTACATTTTAAATATGGTGAATCTTGAGATTCTTAACCAGAAAGAAATGATGAAGTTATTCAACAACTTATTGGCTGCCCTTTTTGTGGTAGTTGTATTGGCCGATTGTCAAACGAAAAATAAAGACAAAAGTAAATTGGATGTAAATATGGGTGAGTATGTGAAAGGCACATTTGGCTATGACCTAAAGCTTTTAAAAGACCATAAAGAAGTCATTGTACTAAAAAGCAAAGACGGCATGTCTCAGGTAGCCATTTGTCCTGAATACCAAGGCAGGATTATGACCAGCACTGCCGAAGGAGCCAATGGATATAGTTTTGGTTGGTTGAACCATGAGCTGATCAAATCAGGAGAAATATTGGAGCATTTCAATCCAATAGGCGGAGAGGAGCGGTTCTGGTTAGGACCTGAGGGAGGACAGTTTTCCATATTTTTCAAACCGGAAAGTAGTTTTGATTTTGGGAATTGGTATGTGCCAAAAGAAATAGATACAGAGTCGTTCAATACCATAAATACTTCTGAGTCTGGAGTCAGCTTTGAGAAGGACATGGTTTTGGTGAATTATTCTAAAACGAAATTTGACCTCAGTGTCAAGAGAACAGTAAGGTTGTTGGATAGGGGTCAGGTCAGCGGAAATTTAAATGTGGAAATTTCAGAGGAATTGAAGTTGGTAGGCTTTGAGTCTGAAAATACCATCACCAACAAAGGCGAAAATGCATGGACAAAAGAATCAGGGATGTTGTCTGTTTGGATCTTGAGCATGTTGAATCCATCACCAGAAACTACTGTGGTGGTGCCTTTCAAAACAGGAGATGAGTCGGAGTTGGGTAAAATTGTGACGGATGATTATTTTGGAAAAGTGCCATCAGACCGACTGGTAGTGAAAGATGGGGTGATCCTCTTCAAAGCTGATGGGAAGAAAAGAGGTAAAATAGGAGTCTCTCCAAAACGAGCATTACCGATTTTGGGGAGCTATGATGCTAAAAATGAAGTCTTGACTGTAGCGCAGTTTACCCTAAAGGAAGGTGCGATGGATTACGTCAATTCCATGTGGGAAATACAGGAGCACCCCTTCGTAGGCGATGCAGTTAATTCCTACAATGACGGACCACTGGAAGATGGAGAGCAAATGGGGCCATTTTATGAGATTGAAAGTTCGTCACCGGCTGCTGCTTTACAATCGGGTGAAAGCCTTACCCATACCCATAGAACGTATCATTTTAAAGGTAACAAAAACGACCTCAACGCATTGGCAGTGTCCTTGTTTGGTGTGGATTTAACCACCATTACTTCGGGGATTTAAGCTAATATATCCACGCTTGTTGACTTCTACGCTCTTTACGTCTCGTTGAGACTGGTGAAGGAAAGGCCTATTTCAAAAACAGAATTAATGCATTAGATTTGGTACTGGTCACTTATATGCAAAGAGGTATATAGAATTGTTGGGTATAATGAACTGAAAAATGATAGAAGGCATAATAATCGGAGTTGTATCAAGTATAATAGCAACAATTATATTAACTGTAATCATACCTCGGTTTAAAGAATTGGGAAATAAAGTAGTGGGGTTATTTGGTCAAATTAATAAACAGTATAAGAATGAGCTTTACTATGAAGCAGCAAAAAGGGACAGAATGAAAATACCAATATTCTCTCTTTCCATATTAATAGGGTTTATGTTTTTCTTAGGATTGGGTTATTCCTATTGGAGTACTACTCGTACAAACGACTTGTCAGATGAAGCAAGTAACGCGATTACAGAAATCGATAAATTGACAAACCCAGACACAAAAACTGTAGAAGAAATTAATAAAGAAATATTATCTCTAAAAAAAACAGCACAATCTATTTATTCTGAAGCAGAAAGGTTAAAAATATACGGCATTGTTATTTCAATTTTTATCCCGATATGGTTATTGATCCATTATTTCAGATTTCTGAAATTACAAGTAATCAATAATTTAATAATAGAGTTTGAGACAAAGATTCATATTTTAAGTCCGTATCTATCGAATAAAGAAATATTGGAATTTAATGCTCTTTGGGCAAATATGAATAATGAGCAAGACTATATAGGTATTGTCAAGAAAATTGAAGAAAAGCAAAAAGAGCACAATGCACCTCCACTGGTTTTAGCATCTTGTTGAAACTTTTGACAAATGATAGTAGAGTCTTAGTGAGACACTAAGACTAGAGACTAATTTCCTGAGCCTTGCGACCATGGTGAGGTATTTTGACTAGATGTTTCGTCATTTCTGCGCAGGCAGAAATCTCATAAAGATACTTATGAAGGTGAGCCTGGTAAATACGTTTTGTAAAGTTTTTGTAAAGTCTAATTTGAGCCATTTCTAGAAATTTAGCGCCTTCTGGTAATATGAGACCCCTGTTTTCACAGGGGTGACGAATACCGATAGGGTTTGCACTTACCTTGATGAAAGTGAAGTGATAGACATCCAATGCTTCTGCTATTTGGATTCTTCTGGTCTTAACTTCTCGTTGAGACCTTTGTTGGTCAGGTGCCTTTCTGCTCGTGATTCATACAGATTAGCACTGAGAGACAATAGAGCATTATCAATTCACACGCTTTTGTCAATGTTATTTATCTTTCAAAAAATCCTTTCCCCAATTTTGATGCAGTTCGGTTGCCATTTGTTTGGCTATCTCCTGAAACTCGGGCTTCTCAGATAGATTGTCCAGCTCCATAGGGTCTGTTGCTTGATTGAAAAGCATTCTATCTTTGGCTACTCCTTCATTATTGGTCCACTCTGTATAAAAGTAGTCACCCTTTACAAGGGTGATGCCATCATGAAATTTTGAAATAGCATAGTTTTTTTTGCGCTTGCCACCATTCATCAGTGAAACGAAGCTTTCGCCTTCCAAATGAGCAGGAAGGTCAATTCCAGCCAATTCACATAGACTTGGATAGATGTCGATAAATTCCACAATGGAGTCAGTGGTTTTTCCCTTGGTTACTTCTGGTACTTTAACTAAAAGCGGTGTTCGTAAAGAAGTTTCAAAATTGCAGTGTTTACACCAAAGCATGTGATCTCCCAGGTTCCAGCCATGGTCGCCCCATAATACGATAATCGTATTTTCTGCAAGACCAGAAGCATTCAGCTCATCTATCACACGACCTATCTGAGCGTCAACAAAACTCACACAAGCATAGTATCCATGGATCAGTTTTTTCGCTTCTTCTTCAGCCACATGCCCTTTCTCAGGCACTCCAGCATAGTGCCTCAATTCTCCTGAATTGTGGAATGCTATTGAAGGTGTAGATTCCGGCCGCACATAGCTCTCCGGGAGTGAGATAGTGTTGGTGTCATACATATCCCAATACTTGGTTGGTGCTACAAAAGGCAAATGAGGTTTTGAGAAACCTACTGCCAAAAAGAATGGGTCTCCATTCTTCTTAAAATTTTTAAGATCGGAAATCGCCTTGTCTGCGATGATTCCGTCATAATAAGCAGTATCAGGAAAATTGGCTGACTCGTAAGGTTTACCTCTCATTCCTTCAAGGGAATCAACGGCTATGTTTTCACTTGTCTTATAGTCTCTGGAACTCATAGATGGTCGCCATGCTTCATGCCAAGCCGACGTATCGTCTTTCTTGTTGTGGTATACTTTACCTCTTGAAATGGTAGTATAACCAGCCTTCTTGAATGTCATGGGAAGTGATTCTACTTCAGGGAAATCTTTATCTTTCCAGGTATCGAATCCAATAAATCGATTGCGGGTAGGTCTGGCACCAGAAAGCAAACTAGCCCTTGATGCTCCGCAGACTGGAATGTTG
This sequence comes from uncultured Reichenbachiellaceae bacterium, assembly GCA_963976505.1. Lineage (GTDB taxonomy): Bacteria > Bacteroidota > Bacteroidia > Cytophagales > Cyclobacteriaceae > CAXBNB01. Next base: position 6,695 of record CAXBNB010000025.1, on the reverse strand, counting down.
CAATAGGATCTATTGAATATCAGGCTCTGGCTTGCCAGTAGGTCAAGGTTAGGAGACTTGATGTGCTTTGCCCCATAAAAATTAAGCTCCGGACGGAGGTCATCCACCGCTATGAATAGAATATTGGGTTTTGATTTCGATGTGGCCTCTTCGACTTGAGCTGGAGTTGTGCAGGAAAATGCTCCGACTATAAGAGCTACAACCACTACTGGATTGACTATTCTGGTTTTCATAATATTTATCCGTTTATTTAGCATATGAAGGCACAGACTGAAACGGTATTCATTTCTTTGCGAAGATGAAAAATACAAATGACCGCCTCAATAATCCTCGTTGCAAACGAGGATTATTGGTTCTTTATTTTAGAATGTAATATATAAGAAAAGCTATGATCGATATCAATAGACCGATTAAGTTATACTTTACACCCTTAAGAAATACATTGTCATCATCGTTTAATTTTTTCATTTTCAGAAAACGTAATGGTTTTTGATGTTCAATAGCTTCTTTCTGTTTTTGTATAGGACCAACAAGAAATTTGTGATTACTATCTGTATATAAAGTGTTATTATCAATCAATTTATTTTTATCTTTAGGAGGTAGAAATAGGGTCCGAATTAAGGTGGTATTGCTCCAAATTTAAATTGACCCTAAAAAATATAGTGCATCATTATATTTTAGATGATAATAACTAAAGCAAACATATTCTTCTTCCTGTTAATTATAGGTTTTATTTTGTTATTTATTATTGGGTTTTGGAGCTTATCTAGTGTCATAGTCCCTATGTGTGGCCTATTTATGTTGGCTCTTTTTAAAAGTATCAGACAAAATAAAAATATCATTTTTCACATTAGGAGAATTGATTTTTTAATGCTTCTAATTTTCTTTACTGAAATCATAATATATCTCAATTCTTCCTATCAAGCGAATACCATTTTCTTTATTTATAAAATCATTGCCATCTTATTGATTTATGTTGTTTATCATCTTGTAATTGATTCTCAGAACATTCAAAATATTTTTTTTACTGCCGTATCTATTTATGGTATTATACTGGGAATTGGTACGCTGTTTTTTTTTCTTACTTTTCAATTCAATGTCAAATACGAGGGGTTTCAAGATATTACCAATTTTAGAAGTCTATACCATCCATTCGGATCCCTTTCTAATGATTGGACGGCTATTCTTTTATTGTTTCTACCTTTCATCGGAATTTCATTGTTTGCATTTTTTAAACACGAGTACTTAAAGTTTGTTTTTGGCGCTGGTTTTTTTATTGTGTGTTTCGGGATTATTCTATCATTTTCAAGGGGTGCCTACCTTGCTGTGTTAACTTTTCTTCTCTTTCTTTTTATTCTGCTTTTATACTTCAAAATTGTTAAAGTCAAGAGGCTCTTGGTGTACGCAATGTTCACAGTGATAATTTTTGCTTCGATGGTTTTTACGGTTTCGCAACCCGTGCAAACTACCGTTCAAATCTCAAAAACCACGTCTCAGGTTCGAAGTATTGAAGGGCGAATATCTACTTGGAATAGTTCATTGTCCATTATTAAGCAACACTGGTGGTTTGGTGTAGGAAGCGGGAATTTTCCATTGAAGTATGTAAAGGCCAAAAATGTTGCTGAAGACACCTATTTCACAGGAAGAGTGAGTAATTCTTTTTTGCAATTGTTTATAGAAAAGGGAATAATTGGATTGCTTGTTTATTTTATTGTTGCCCTAGTCATTGTTTGGACATTTGGTAAGCTGTTAATGAATAGCAATTCAACAAACGTTGAAAAATTTAAAGCCGTAATAGTACTGTCTGTGATTTTTGCTCTGGCGGTCAAAGAATCGACTTTTTCATCACTATTTGAAAAAGATGGAGTATTGTTATTGGTGTTTATGTTGATTGCAATAAGTAGAATGCACTCTGAAAATGTTATTGCTATTCAAGTAAGAAATAAAAACCTGTTTAGTGCATTTGCCTTAGTTTTATTTGTGGCCATAGTAACATTATGTTGGAGGAAAAATCAGCACTCAAAAGAAATTATTCACATCGCAATTGCTTTAGATTCAATTCAAAGCCAAAAGTATCATGAAGGGCTTTTTAACGTTGAAAAATCGATTGATCTAGCTCAAAACAATGCACACTATCACAATATCAAGGCATTAGTTTTACAACGTCTAGCTGGCAAGCAACTCAAACTATGTTCTGGAATCATAAAGCCTAATCGTTACAATTCAGAGGATATTAATAATCTTGAAAGAATAAAAAATGAATATTCAATCTCACTAAAACTTAACCCTGAAGATGACCTAGCCCACCATAATTTGGGTTGGACATATTTTGAACTTAATGAAACTAGTGACGCATTGTCTCATCTTGAACAAGCCATTAAAATTGATCCTACAATAGCCAATTATCAAATTAGCTTGGGACTTGTTTTAGAGTACAATGGTGATTTGGAAAAGGCATTCATGTTTTATAAAACAGCAATTAGGAACTCCCCTGAGTTACTTGATTCAGAGTTTTATAACAGTCTTTTTAATAGATACCCAACCAAAACCAAAGCGATACTCAATGATGTGGAAAAGGATATTAGGAAGGCTTTAAATAAAACCAACAGCCCAATATACAAAGCCAGATTGGCCAAAGTTCTGATTTATAAAAAACAACTTAAAGAAGCAAAACAGATGCTTTTGGATGTTGTCTCTGTCCTTCCTAACCTTAATCGCCCTTGGCTGAACCTAGCTTATATATATCGAGATGGAAACAATGAAGAAAAAATGCTTTCTTCGCTAAAAAGAGCAATCCTTCTTGACCCAAATGACTATCTACCCAATCTAAAACTTGCTCAACATTTTTATGAAAATAAACAAATGCACGATGCATTGATTTATTATACAAAGACATTGGAGAGATATGACTTGATTCGATCTTCAAATTCCTTTAGAAGCCAAAGTGTATACAAGTTCGGAGGAGTACCTAACAACTTAGTGCCAACCGATTTGTTGCAATATACGAAACCAAGAATCCTACTTGACGAAATCTGTCAGCATCTAGCCAAAATCTATGAGTCAAAAGAGAATAGGAGGCTCGCAAAATATTTTAACAGCGCTAAAGGTGATAATAAAGTTGATGTACAAAGCATCTTAGAAACTATGCGCAGTGGTCGGAGCAATTAGTTGTTATTATTCAAAAAAGTCACAATTCTCTCAGCGGCGATCTTTTCATTTTCAGTGCTTTTAAGACCATGCCCTTCATCATGAAAGCTGAGGACTTCAAACTTGTTGAGATCCAATTTTCTAGCTTGAGCCTCAAAAGACACGATAGGGTCATGTTCTCCCATAATGTACATTCCTGGAACTTCTTCAATAATAAAATTCCAGTCAGAAACTCCAAAAGAAGAAACAAACGACCTTACATTCTTACTGTCAATCAGCAAGGTCATTTCCAAGACTTTACTTCCTTGGCTCAATCCCAAATAATGAACTGGTAATTGATATTTTTTTACTAAATGATTTTTCCATACGTTCATATCCTTTACTGCTTCTTCCAAAGTCAATTTCTGATATGATTTACCATAACCGAAAGTGCCAGGGTAGTTGGGGACAATTACCATATATCCATTTTTGCAGATTGCATTTAAAATAGGATCCCATCTGGGAGAAAAGTCTGGGGCGCCATGAAAAAAACACACTATTCCTTTAGTAGGAGTGTCCCTAGGCTTCATTATAAAAGCAGAAGATTTATTGGATTCCTTTTCTGAAAAAGTTAATTCAATATTGCTTTCAATGGAATCAACCTTTGATATGGGCGAGACAGAATTATTGCTAAAAAGAAACATGCTTCTAGGTATAAATTGATCACTATAAGCAAAAGCCACGCTATCCTTTCCTATAAAATCAAAATTATAAACCACTCCAGACTTTGTAATGTTTTCACTTTGCCCACTTGGGTATTTCAACCGCTTCAGTATATAATTTCCTCTTTCTATTTCAATATAGTAAAGGTATTCTCCATCGAATTTTGGAAGCCTTAAATCATGCGAACTTGCAAACAACAAATTGTGTGAAAACGGGCTGTTTATGGAAGATTCATAGATTTGAAAAAACTCCGATTCAACGTTGCTTGAAAAAAAGACTTTATCCTTATAAATATAAGGGTTATACTTTTTTCCAGGAAGCATCGTAGCAACTTGAAAACGTTTATTATTAATCAGATCAATATAGTTTATTTGATTTTCGGTCGAAAAAACGAATCTCGTTTCATCAATGGAAAATGTTCCCCTGACAAAAGAATCGTCTTCTGAGATAACCCTAGTCCTGCCATTTTTTATATCTGTCAAGACGACTTCTTTTCTTCCAGTAACTTGAGACAATAAGAAATTTCCTTGTCTTGATGAAATCACAAAATCAAATGTATCACCAAAATTCAGGTCAGGAATGTTTAACAAAAAGAATTCTTCTGAGCCATTTGAATCTTTAAGGCCATTTATTCCATTAAGAAATAAAAAGGGTCGATAGACATGTTCATCGGTATTTGAGACGCGTTTTGTTAAGCCATCTTTCCATTGATATAGCTGATGCTTTCCTGAGCGATTGGATGAATAAACGACTCCATAATTTTTACGTACAAAGAAACGGACATCTACTTGTGAAGGGTAGGTGCTGATAACTATTGGCTCATCTTCATTTTGCTCCATCTTTTTGGAGTAACACGAATACAAGAAAACTAATAGTAGAAAAAGATAAACCCACCTTTTCTTATTTAAAAATGAACTCATAATTGAATAATTTTTGAAGACTTATTACCAATATTTTGAGATGTCGTTCCATTCGGTTTCATTCGTCTCCCACTCGCAATAAATAGCAAGCCCGTCCACCAGTTGCGACTCTTGCGAAACTTTTAGAGATGACCTTTTGATTGTGCATATGGAATTTGGAATATTCTCGATTTTTAAATCACGATATTTGCGTAGTGGTCGTTCGTTTACAAAGGTGCCTATGGCCATCAGGTACTGAACTTTGTGACCTAGTTTGGTATTGCGCAGTGTTTGAATATCCATGATTTGACTGTGACAATTTTTTTCAAACACAGTTTGATTAGATATAAAGGTATCGTAATACAGAAATGAGAGCTGATCTACATATTTGATTAACTCTTTGAGTTCATTTATGGATGTTTTCCTTTTCCAGGGCTTGGTATCAGGAGCAGTCGAAACCACAACGGATGAAATAAATGCGTTTGGGTTTAATGACCTCAATTTCTTGTGGAAATCATTTACGTTTTTTGCATAAACTTCTTTATCCCCAGTTTTACGGTCACTCGCTATTCTTTCTAAATAGGGGTCTCCTTTTAATATAAATTCTAAATCCACATGTAAGCCTGATACATTTAAAGTTCGCATCAATTTTTGACTGTCATCCAAAGCATTTTTTACCCATAAGCTATCATCGAGGAAAACAGTCTTATTTTGAATGCCACCAACCCAAGGGAGTATTACAATTTCTGGGTAATACCTCTTGAGTTTCTTTACATTGTTAATTGCCAATTTGGAGAAAGGGTATTCTGGCAAATGTCCATCCTTTTGAAAAGGCCCAGCGAACAGGTAGGCATACTTTATATTATTAGATTTTAGCGTTTGTGCATAGTCTAAAAGATGCTTTTCAGTCAGCGGTTCTTGTGTGCTTGGCTGATGACCTCTTAAATATCTACTCTCGCTCCATACGGCATTTTCCTGACCAATCGGTGCATTAATTACAGGCTCTGGTTGTGAACACGAAAAAGAAGTATATATTAATATTGCTACAAACCAATTGCACCAGTTATTTTGTGACAACCGAAATAATTTTAAACTTTTATCTATTGCAATATAATGACTCATAGATGTCGTATAACTAAATAAGTAAATGGTTCTTCAATAGGTAGCTATTGAATTAATCGAATGATACCATTTCCATATACTCAAAACTTAATATATTCTCCTTTTGTAATAACTGCTGAGGTGTGCCTGAATCCGTAATATTTCCATCCTTTAAAATATAAACACGATCAGCTTTTAGTGCTGTACTTACATCATGTGTAGCCATGATGATTCCAGTATTCTTCTTCTCTCGAAGAATAAGATCGTGAGAAAATGTGCGCATATCCCTTCCCATGGCGGAAAATGCTTCATCGAGTAAGAGTAATTTGGGGCGATTGATCAACGCCCTAGCCAGAGCTACAAGTTGTCTTTGTCCACCGGATAAATTCACACCTTCTTCACCTACAATGGTTAAGTATCCGTTTGGAAGCGCTTTGATGAATGGATCCAAGCCAAGTTTCGAGCAATCCTTTACAAATTGTTCAGGGTCATTATGATAATCACCCATGGCAATATTGTCTAGTACTGTTCCATTAAAGAGTTTTACCCCCTGTGGCACAACACCTATTTGTTTTCTCCAAGTCTGCAATGGGGTTTCGGATATATCTTTATTATTATACTTTATAGTACCTTCTGATGCCTGATAAAAGCGTTGAATCAATTGGAACAATGTGCTTTTTCCTCCTCCGCTTTCTCCCAACAAAGCCACCAGCTCTCCTTTTTTAATTTCTAAGGAGATACTTTCTAACAGTCGGCTTGTCCCTGGGAACGAAAAGGTTAATCTATCTAAAGAGAACCTTTCAAAAGTTGCATTATTTTGGTGCTCTTGGCTCTCCAAGGAATCAT